>JAUWRZ010000040.1 GCA_030610325.1 Sulfurimonadaceae bacterium
AGGCTTTGTTTAAGCCTGTTCACTATCAATATTACCCATTGGTTAACATAATGTATATTCTCTCAAATTAAATTTGACCTTTGAGTAGACATACTTAAATATCGATGTTGCGATCATGCGACTCTCATCCTGAGTACACCGAACACATACTTGATATATGTAAATATGAGCCTTGAGTTAAACTATATAACTTACTATATAGTAGTCCTATTCTAATAAGACTTGTGACTTACTCCAAAAAGGGCATATAAGGCTAAAAAGACTTTTCCGACCCTACGATACATCCAACAGTAAGAAAAGGCCTTACAGAGCGGCTATGAGACGTATCATCCAATGGTCTTCGTAGGGCATACTCACTAAAGTATCAGATACCAAAATAGGGTGAACATATGTTAGTGATACATAGCCCATAGATACCTTACTCCTCAAATGCACATCTCAATGCTTAAACCAGTGCTTTTAACCTGATATTCTATTCATATCATCCAGTAAAGCACCTAAAATAGGGTGTTTTGAGCATGAACAGTTGTTCATATACTTCTGCATGATGTCTATAATAGTATTTACTGCTCTAAGCTGGTATTAACAACTGTTCATATATAGTTTTATACATATTAACAGTTGTTCATAAAAGGGCTTCAAACGCCCTACTTCAGGGAGGCCGCAATAACCATGCATACAAAAGACAAGATCTTGATCGAGGCGATGGAGCTCTTTGCGCAGTTTGGGTACAAAGGTGCTTCGGTACGTAAGATCGCAGCCAAAGTAGGGATACGTGAAAGTGCTCTTTATAATCATTTCACCAACAAAGAGGAGATCTTTCAATCAGTTGCTTCGACTATCTTTACGACGCCCTTCTCTGATGCCAAAGAGGTCGCTATGCTAAGTGAGCGTGCAAAAGGTGGTAAGAAGTTCCTATCAAGTTTTATAGTGCAATATAAGCTTGTGACATTCGACAGGAAGAAAGAGCATCTCTTTCGCATCATGATGATCGAGTTACTACAGAACCAGAGACTCAGAGAGAGTTTTATGAGTGAGTATCATGAGAAGAACAACAAACTGCTTTCCCAGGCTTTTTTCATCATGATGCAGGAGGGCCTTATACGCTCCGGCGACCCGATGGTGATGGCAAACGAGTTCCTCGCCCCACTCTTCTATCTTCGTCTGCAAGTCACCCTGCTCCGTATCGATGAACACTCTACTGCTGCTCTCTCTACTCAGTTTGAAAAACACGTAGATTTTTTCTGGGAAAGTATTATGTTGTGATATTGATCAATATTGGAATATTCCATAAATCCACACTGTACGATCTTGAACTAAGCTCGCAGATCGAGGAGATGACGCATAAATGGCCCTGTACGGCCTTTTCTCCTTTTTTGACGTGTCGTAGGGTCATAAAGTGTTTCTAGCGATCACTACCTCTTTTTTCCACTCGCGCACTACCTCATATGAGAATGTATCTCCCACCAATACCATTAAGTCCACTCTTGTTCCCAAGTCTCGAGCCTGTGAAAGAACATCGACTTTCCAGGTCTTAGGCATTACCAAATAAGATTTGGGGGCGAGGGAACGAGGAAGGGGTTACTTTTACATTTGGTACAGTGGGAACACTGGACCCTACGGTCAAAAGGTTGCATGTAGGGTACAGTCTCCCGACTGTACCTTTTACTGACATTGATGTATACACTCCCAAGTGGAGACTTGAGGAGCGAGGGAGAGCGCCCTGCTCTATATTTCGGGTCCATCACGCTATAATATTGATCAATATCTATAGTTAGATAGTCAACTGACAACCAATAGAAAAGTCAGGAGATCTGGACAAGTGATGTATCTGGCCGGCAGCCACTATCTGCCGTGATAGTAGTCGGAGATACTCTTGTTATTTCTCACCTGGTTTAAGAAGAGTACCGGCAGGATAAAGAGGTCCATCAGCAGTGAGAGTGCTATGAGTAACGAACTGTAAAGACCTATATTTGAGATCGTACTGTCAGGGATAAAGATCAACGCTATGAACGTCAGCATCAAGATGATGTTCCCCATGGCGAGTGGTGTCCCAATATAGAGGAAAGAGCGTTCCAGTGCCAGTGCCGGTGTTCGCGGTTTATGACGGTTGTCATAATAGTAAAAGATAAAGTGCAGTGACGCATCGCTTGAGACCGCTACAGTGATGATCATTGCTACAAGCATATCTATTGATAATGGTATATCAAACGCCATGACTACACTAAAGAACCATGCCAGGGGTATAGCGTTCACGACCAGCGCGATCACACTAAACTCCAATGTCTTAGTGAGCTTATAGGTCACCATCATGATAAGTGCCATCACAAAGAACACTACATAGAAGAGCGTGTTGATACTATCCATCTTTGCCATATCGATAAGGCTTGCCTGATCTTGGATCAGGATACCTTCATCACGGATAAAGCTCAGTATCTCCATCTTGTTATCCGAATCACCGAGATAGATAGTCAATGTCAGATGATCATTGACAGTGATAGTCGGCGTGATGTTGTAAAGATCGAACATAAACTGATAACTGTCAATATCGATCTCATGCAATTTAAACGCTGTATCAGGGTGCTCCTGATGATAGAGCTTTTCGATCTCGACATGAGCAGAACTGAACTCCTTTATCTCAGGGAAAGTACCTTTTAGGAGACTCTGGATATTTTGCAGTTCCAAAAGGTTATCTGCCGTAAGACCTTTCTCACTCAGTGCGATATGGATCTGGTTGTTTTCTTCGTAAGTAACGACATTAAGAGGTTTAAGTACGTAGATGACTATGCTATAGAGAAAGACCATGACACTCATGACCAGAAAAAGGTTCAGAGCGAACTTGTGATAATGTGTCTCTATCTCTGCGAAGTAGCGTGCGCTGTTCTTAGTCAGGATCTCAGGGTCTTTCTGCATGAAAAACGAAAGCATTATAGGCAGCAGTGTAAAACTCAGGATAAATCCACTAGCAGATGAGAGCACGACATTAAGGCCCATCGAGTAGAGTATCTGAGAGTCCACAAGCATCAGCGAACCGATACCTACCATAGAGATGAACGTCGTCGAGAAAATCGGGATGACGGTCTTTGCCATGACATGATATAGTAGTTGCTCTTTTGTCCTTGTCTGTTGCTTTTGCAGAGCATGCCACTTATAGTAGATGTAGATAAAGTCCATGACCGATATGACTATGGCCAGCAGTACGATCGAGATATGCGTCACCTGGACCACAGATATCAACTGATATACGGTGACTGTCACGATGGTCGTCGAGGCGATAAAGACAATACCCAGTATCGAGGGGATAATACTTTTAAACGCTATCGTAAATGAGATGATAAGGATGATGATCAAGATGGTAAACAGCATTATATCGATGACATGTCTGTTCTCCTCAGAATCAAACACTTCGAAGGGAAGTTCACACTTGACATCGTCAAAGGCCATCTCTTTTGAGGAGAGTACATAAAAGATCACTTTGTCATCTTCAAAGAAACTACGGTACTTCTCCGGGTCATCTTGTATGGCATGGAAGATAAACTCATCAGTACTGTCCAGTAGAGTGATGAACTCGACCATCGACTGTTCACTATTGATCTCATTGTTGATGACACTTTTTTGCTCAAAGAACGAGTTGACACCGGTCACATAAGAGTGCCATTTCAACTCATCCTGAAGATTTCTAAGGTCTTTGACCGTCTCGGGGTTCCATCCACTCTCAGAGATATCGACAACGATCTTTTCTACACATAGTGAGGGGTATTTCAGGGTAAGCAGCTTGTCATACTCCTGGCTTCCCTGCAGCCAGAGAGACCGGTCACTATAGACAAAACCCTCTTTGATAGTCGTAGCCGAGTAAGCGACGACCCCAAGGATGATAGCCAAAAAGAAGACCCTGTACTTTAAGATGAACTCCAGGTACCAATAATAAGGCATACCTCTGTTTCGCATCACTTGACCTTTCCGTTGATCAGAATATATGACCGTCTGAACACATCGACCTGTTCAGCCACATCACTTATCTCTTCCATAATATATCATCTACTACACCTTTTTATTCCGGTGGGACGTTCTCATGATCGACCATGATCTGCTGATAAAAAGATGGGTTTTCAGTAGCGGGGACCAGTAGGGTCCTCACGCTATTCATAGGGGTCATTATACATAAAAAAAACGGGAAAATAGTCATTCACTCGCTACAAGACCGGCAAAAAAGCGATAAAAAAAGTGATAAGTAGTGCTTTATACAGAGCAGTTATCTTATAGATGCATGGAACACCCTTCGAGAGGTCAAATGAATAGTGGGAATTTTTCCAGGGGCTCAGATCAAGACCACAGAAGCCATGACCAAAAGCATCTAGCCATAAAGGCTGGTCTATGCCATAGTGGCAGATCCATGATGAGTAAGATATTTCCCCCACCCTTCTCTACCCCATCTGTTATCATAGGTCATAAGGGCACCTCCAATAAAAGGTGATTTAATATTTCATAATATCATATCTTGCGACTCCCATCAGGTCAATCTGATATACTTCTGCTAAAGGAGTCCATCGATGAGCCTGGTCTACTGTAAATCATGCAGCGGGATCTTAAGCCGCGAAGATGCCAGATGCCCGCATTGTGGTGCCTTATCGCCAAAAAGAAGAAGCTTCCGTCTAACGGGCATCTTACTCTCCATGGCTATGGTCATCCTTATCGCAGGAATCGCATTATCAGGCTTGACACCGGCATTTGAACTGGCTGCGACACCCCTACTGAGTGAACAGCAAAGGTCGCAACAGGAGAAGCTCCTTGTAAGCGAGCTCAAGAATATCCCGGCAAAAGAGATCTATACAAATATGCATATGTATAAAGTACTGATGGATCTATTCCCATCCAATCAGAGGTACATCAAAAAACATACCCATTATGCGATAAAGGTCAAAGAGCTAGAGCAGAAGATCGGTGAGAGACCAGTGGTCAACGATCTCGATGGCATACCATCTGCTATTAAGGTGTTCGTAAAAAAACGTGTAAAGAACAGAAGGTCAGTCGACTTTAAAAGCTGTTCGAAGATGAGCTTCTCAGATGCCGGTTGGATCATATCTTGTAAATACAGTGGTGGAAATCTGGTAGATGCTGATGTACTTAAGGACTATCAGTTCACACTTCGACACAATAGTGTCGTCACTACTACGAAGTTATTTTAACGATTCGAAGATAACATTGGAGCATTATGCAAGCGTGCTCAAGACAAAGAACATCAAAATAGGTCTAGAGAATGGGCTGTTTTGTGACAATACGGTGACAGAAAAAGATGAGAAGGTGCTGAAATCCCCTAAAATAGGGCATTACAGCGATTGGGCACAACTATAAGCCGGGTTCTGTAGATAGCGACGATTAATCTACTCTGTGTATCACTACACAGCTCTAGCGAGACAATAGCATTGTAAGACACTAACCATCTGTCTCTTGCTGCCAGGTCGGGTTTACATAGCTCCGATCATTGCTGAAAGGACTGGTGGGCTCTTACCCCGCCGTTTCACCCTTACCACTTATTGAACGGCGAGGGAACAAGTCCCCTCGCCCTGCGCTGGCCGCTATGGCACTAAAGCACAAAAATACTTTCGGTATTTTCGTAAGCTTATAAGACCAAGACCATTCCGTCTCGAAACATATTCCCAACGATCTCTCACCTCAAGGCGTAGCTTTAGTGGCATAGCGCCTAGCGTAGGTGTTTGGGACTTGTTCCAAACGGCGTTCAAATAATATATAAAGTGGCGGTCTACTCTCTGTTGCACTATCCCTCAGCTTACGCTGGCCATCCGTTAGATGGGACCCTGTCTTACGGCAGCCCGGACTTTCCTCTTGTCATATGACAAGCAGCCGCTTGTTGTACCGGCGCAATGATAGTGTAAAAGAGTAAAAACAGAGGTTAATCAACTCATCATCATACGTGCTACAGGAGCAAAGATGATATCTATGATCAACATCTCAGGCTTCCATTGACTAAGGATAGCTTTTTCCGGGTCTTTCGGGACAAAGACATCTGGCTTTAATGCTTGTCGATAGACATCTTCAGGCTTCTTGACCTCCTCCATGATTCCTGCAAACTGCTCATGAGCGTAACCATAAGCAAAAGCCAGTTGGTCATCAAGACTCTGCTGTACGATCGTGTTGATGACACGCCCATCTTTAAGTTCGATCTGGAAAAACGACATGTTCCTGATAGTGTAGATAGTCTCTACCCGTCTGGCATCAAAGATGATCTTCATCGTTCGCAACGTACCATGATTATAACGGTAGTTCTCATGCAATACGGTAGTCTCATAGACTAGAAGAGCGCCCTCCTCCTGCTTTGAGACATACTGATAGATATAACCTGGGGAAAGATCGACATACTCCTCTTTGACACTATCTCCATGAAAGACCATCTGCTTATCACCATATGTAAGTACTATGTCCTTCTTATCCTGTAGTATCAAAGATGTGGAGATACAGCCGGTAAACAGCAGCGATGAAAAGATGAGTGCCAATAGATAGAAAATATTTTTTTTCATGGGACCTCGATTTTATCTTGTATAAAAAAGTATAGTATGAATAGTCAAAAAGAGAAAGAAAAGAAGGTGATATTATTTAATATGTAGTGAAGTGTCAAAAAAAAGCGGCCGAAACCGCTTGCAAAGGGAGCAAAGCTTACGCCATTGCTTCTTTTGCATATTTTTCGCCAAGCTCATAAGCCACTTTATTGACATCATGGACTTTTGCAGGTACTTTTGAAAGCATAGTCGCGATAAGTGCATCTTTATCGATAGCATTCATCATCGTATTTGCAATAGCAAGTGCGACGACCGATTGAGTGATCACATTTCCTACCTCTTCTTTAGCGATAGTGATAATAGGGATCTCATGGATATTCCACTTCTTTCTATCTTCATCAGTAGGATGAACAAGGTTAGGGTCGACAACGATCGTACCACCTTCTTGAACACCATCTTTAAAGAGTTTGTAACTCATCTCAGCGACTGAAAGCATAAAACCGATCTCACCATCATTGGCATACGGATAGTAGATCTCCTGATCATCGAGTTGAATATCGACGACCGTTGGACCACCACGTACTTGTGACGTATAAGTCGCAGTCTTTAGTCCATGTCCGCCAGTCTTGATCTTTGCAGCTGCAAAGATCTCACCAGCAAGAAGAACACCTTGTCCACCAACGCCTGTAAATCTCATTAATGTTTTTGACATCGTGTCTCCTTATATTTTTTTCGCGAAGTCATCTTGAGTGATCTTCTTACGCTCACCTTGATGTACTTTTTGGATCTCTGCATACATATCACAGTACTCATCAGCCTCAGTATCTTGCTTTATGATACCTGTAGGGAACAGGTTTAGCTGCTCCTCTTCTGTCATAGCATCATATTTTCTTTTAGGAACAGTGATATCATCAATCCACTGCAGGTTCTCCATAGCAGAGACCATCTTGTTCTTTCTACCAAGGTTGATATGGCAGTTAGAGAGGACTTCCATCATAGAGAAGCCTTTGTGCTCCATTGATTTTATCATCACTTTCTCAAGTTTCTTAGGGTCAAGCATAGTCTCACGAGCGACAAAAGAAGCTCCTGAAGCGATCGCAAGGTCACAAGTATCAAAAGTAGGGTCGATGTTACCCGCTTTTTGAGAGACTGTCCACATACCTTTTGGTGTAGTAGGAGAAGTCTGTGAGTTAGTCAGACCGTAGATGAAGTTATTGATGACGATCATTGTCATATCGATATTTCTTCTACAACCATGGATAGTGTGGTTACCACCGATAGCAAGTGCATCACCGTCTCCAGCGACACAGATGACCATCTTCGATGGATCTGCCAGCTTGATACCTGTTGCATAAGCTACTGTTCTACCATGAGTAGTGTGTACTGTATTGAAGTCGACATATGAAGAGAATCTTCCTGAACAACCGATTCCTGAGACGACACAAACATCGTTCTGATCAATACCCATCTTCTCGATCGCTCTGACGAACGCTTTAAGGATAACACCATCTCCACAACCCCAACACCATAGTGTTGGCATCTTTTGAAGTCTTAAATATTTATCGTAATTAAATGCCATCTTATAACTCCTTTACTTTGTTTACAATCTCATAAGGAGATATTGGTCTACCATTTACTTTAAACAGACCCTCGATGTCAAGTCTAGCTGCAGCACGTTGGACTTCACTGTGGAACTGACCAATGTTTAGCTCGACTACCAGGACTTTTTTGATCTTGTCTGTATGCTCTTTGATCTTCGCAGCTGGTGAAGGCCAGATAGTGATCGGGCGGAACAGACCAGCTTTGATGCCTTCAGCTCTTAGGTGTCTGATAGACTCTTTTGCAGCAAGTGAGACAGAACCATAAGCGACGATCATCACTTCAGCATCCTCCATCTCGAACTCTTCATAAGACTCTACTTCGTCTTCATGTAGTGCGACTTTATCTTCAAGACGCTGGATCAGTTTTCTACAAGTCTCGATCTCTTCAGTAGGGAAACCGTTCTTATCGTGGTGAAGACCCGTGAAGTGATAGCGATAACCTTTGTACATAGGGTTAAGTACTGCTGGCTGATCATGCTCACACTCATACGGAAAGTACTCTTCAGCCGGGCCGTCAAAACTCTTTCTAGGTACGATGCCAGCTTTGACGTCTTCCACAGTAGGGATGTCAGCTTTACCGTGCATGTGACCGATAGTCTCATCAAGCAAGACGATGACCGGCTGCATGAATCTATCAGCGACATTGAACGCTCTTACGACCTCAGTATAACACTCAGCCAAAGAACCGGCACAAAAAGTGATCGACTTATAGTCACCGTGTGACGGGTTTTTAGCCTGAAGGATATCACCTTGAGATACACGTGTAGGAAGACCAGTAGATGGGCCACCACGCATGACGTTTACAACGACGAGAGGTACTTCTGCCATCTGTGCAAGACCTAACTGCTCAGCTTTCAGTGACATACCAGGACCTGAAGTCGCAGTCAACGCACGTTGACCGACCATCCCTGCACCGATAACGGCACAAATACCACCGATCTCATCTTCCATCTGAATGGCGACACCGCCGACTTTTGGTAAAAGGTCAGAGATAACGTGCATCACCTCACTTGATGGAGTAAGTGGATACCCACCAAAAAACATACAGCCGGCATCAACAGCTGCGATCGCTGCCAGTTCATTACCGGTAGATATAATTTCTCTTGTAGCCATTATTTAACTCCTTGTTCGCTAAGTGACATATAGTTATTAGCAACAATAGCTGCTTGTCTCTCTTTTGCTTCGTCAGTAAGTTTAGCAAAGCTGAAACCAGCTGCTTTAAACTCTTGCTTGTCTGCTACATAGATAGCAAAGTCAGGACATGTGAGTTCACACTCATTACATCCAATACACGCTTCAGGGTGATCGATAGAGATCATTGCACCCAGTGTTGAAGTCGACTCATATTTCATACCAAGTACACCTGATGGGCATACAGACACACAGATATCACATGCTTTACAGTTGTCAGTATTTACCCATACTGGTTGATCACCTGGGTTTACCATTGGACTAGCTGCCATTATTTCTCCTCATTTTTAGAATACGATATATTCATAGAATTATTTACCGAAAATTTACCGACGGAACAAGAGACGAAGCTCTTTGCCTTAAGGCTAGCTGAATCAAACAGACTAGCCTCTTCATCGGATAAAGGATAACCAAGTTTTCTTAAAACCGCTCTAAATCGTGCTGCCTGCGCCTCGCCAGCTATCTCAGCTGTTACTTTGCGAGGCTCGCACGAGAGGTCTACGTCAACTGACGTAAAGCCCTCTCCCCTTAGTTTTTTTCAATAGTCGCAGCGCAACCGCTGCAACGGACATTGGCTACCTTTACAGTCTCGAGCATTACTTCTTAGCCATAGCCTTAGTCACCGCTGCACCGATCTCAGCCGGAGAGACTACGACCGTCACACCTGCTGCTTCAAGTGCTTCCATCTTCTCTTTGGCAGTACCTGCAGAGCCAGAGACGATCGCGCCGGCATGGCCCATCGTCTTGCCTTTAGGTGCAGTCTGACCTGCGATGAACGCGACGACTGGTTTGGTGATCTGCTCTTTGATCAGTTTTGCTGCCTGGATCTCAAGGTCTCCACCGATCTCACCGATCATGACGATACACTCAGTATCCGGGTCTGCCTCAAACATCGGAAGCAGCTGGTTATATGAGAGTCCGATGATAGGGTCACCACCGATACCTACTGCTGTAGTGATACCGAAACCTTCTTTGACGACCTGATTAGCACCTTCGTATGTCAACGTACCAGACTTGGAGATAAGACCGACGTTACCTTTCTTGAAGATCATACCTGGCATGATCCCGATCTTACACTCATCAGCAGTGATGACACCTGGACAGTTTGGCCCGATAGTCATCATGCCGTGCTTGGTAGCATGAGCTTTTGCAGCCTGCATGTCTTTGACCGGAGCACCTTCTGTGATGATCACGCCCAGTTCGATACCAGCTTCAGCAGCTTCCATCACTGCATCACCGACAAAAGCAGGTGGGACGAAGATCATAGATACAGTAGCACCTGTAGTCTTGACAGCCTC
>JAUWRZ010000266.1 GCA_030610325.1 Sulfurimonadaceae bacterium
CTGACCCCGTTGAAAGCCATTATCCTGTCGAATCTATTGATGTGACCTTACTCCCTAAGACCATGCTCTCTTAACGGGAGGTATCGTAGCTATAGCTCCAACCAGTCAGACTGTCTATCTTGGCTTCGGGAAACTCTGTCGAATCTCCGAGAAAGTCCATGACATGAAGCGCGGTATGGGGGATGGCCTGGATATCTTCAGGTTTGATAAGGAGCATCGGCTGTGGGGTCTCCTGGCCTGTGGCGGCAAAACCGACAGCCTGGAACTGGCTTAGGACCTCAGCAGTGACGGTTATCTTATTCTCCTCACAGAACTTATCTAAGACAGCCTCTTTTACACCAGGAGGAAGTCTTTTTCTCGTATTTAAAAAGATCGTAAAATGGATAGGGGTCTCTTTAAATTGATCTGGTGCCGGAGCAGCCATGATAATATATTCGACACCTTCAAGATGAGTCTCGATCTCATCAGTGGAGAGGTAGTTTTGTGTCTCTAATGCTTTAGCGACCTTTGGTTCTTGCATAGTCATAGCCTGTATTGAAATTGTGGCGCAATAATATCATGATCGGGAGTGATTATCATATGAGTCAGCTTAGATGAGCTTCTCTTAGAGAAGCTTTTTTATGGCGTCAGTGATCCCGATATGCAGGTTGTAGTGTGCGATGGGGAAGTCTTCTGCTTCATTCTTGAGGTCTACGGTATAACTGCTGAGGTATGACCCCAGGGTCTCGAGATTGACTTCCTCGTAGGTGTCAGTGCGCTCTTTTATGTGATCAGTACGCATAAGTCTACCACTCTCATTACTCTTTTGAAGGGTAAAGGCGAGTGTCTTAAGACTTAGAAGATCACACCATCTTAAAAAGAGCTCAGCATTAAGGCTCTCTTGTACTTTTCCTTCAGGATCGAAAAGCAGGCCCTGGTCGCGTAGTGGGATCAATGCTGAGAGGATCGCTTCGGCGTAAGGGAGTGTCTTGTCGGCCCAGAAGGGTGCCTCATCTGAACTCTCAAGTTGGAGTCGCATGGCAGCGGAGATCTCCTCCTGGCTGCTATCTGATAGTAGTTGCTGCATGGTCTTAAACATCGTCTCTCTTTAATAGGTACTTAGGGTCAAAAAAGGTCCCGGTCAGTATAGTGATATTGGTGCCGGTAATGTATCTTATTATTCTTTATAGTACGGAGGGGTCTGGCAGCTCTCTCTCAATCTTTAGTAACTCTTTATGAAAAGAGGAGTTTGGGAACTCTCTGTCGAACGCTTCGATCTCATCACGTAACTGCTTGACGAGAAAGTCCTGCTGATCTTCCAAATAGAGCTCATAGGTATACTTTATCTGTTTGGACTTCTCACTTTGCATACTGTAGAGATAGGCTTTTCTCCACTTCTTCTCATAGAGGATAAGCCGTATATCATCGGGGTAGGCTGCTCTTGCTTTGACGACATGCTGATAGGCTTTTATGGTATCAAGGTCTGTATTGCTAAATAGATCATGTAGTATCTTAAGGGGTTCACCAAGTATGAGGGCATACCACTTACCATGATAGTAGAGCTGGAGCATCACACCATCTTTTACCGAGATATCGCCAAAATCGATGTCAAATTCCCCTGTGATCGCACTTTTGGTCGAGTACTGGTCCAGGGTAGTGTTCTCTTGAGACATAGCGATCGTCGCGAGACGAAAATCGAGATGTTTGTGATTGAACCCCTCTTCATCACTCATGGCCTTGAGAACTCTGTTCTCTCGCTCTACTGCCGGGATCTTTGAAAATGTGGAGAGATCGACCTCTCCGCTCTCTACCTCCTGCATACGAATACGATCATCGTCATCGAGAAGATAGAAGTCTGCCTGCAGCAGCGTAGCTATCATGATCGCAAACAGTAGTCTCATTCGAGTACTTTGATAGTGACCTCACCAATACTCAGCTCTTCATCAGCTTTGATCTTGGCTCTTCTACGAGTCTCGACCTCTCCGTTTCGCATCACGACACCCTGGTCGATCAGTAGTTTAGCTTCAGCCCCACTGTCAACGAGATCAAGCACTTTGATCAGTTTGTAGAGTTCGATATAGTCATCTTTTAGTTGGTAAGTCATAAGTCCCCTTTGCGCAATAATACCAGATCATCCGTTAGAGACGCCCAAAATGACTACTGCAGTCGTTCGATGGTGATCTTTGCTGTCGGGTTGTCCCAACGGTGTGACATGGTGAGTGCAGAGTCGCTCAGACCATCATCCAAGGTGACGACACCACTATGAACGGTGATAAAGTCATGATCATCACGTGCACTGTTGTAGCCCTCGCCACCGCCTGCCGGACCGGGAATAGTCCCTGCTGTCTCACTGTTTGTCTCACTGCCGGAATCATAAGCTATCAGTGTCATACTCGTCTTAGTACCTTTTTGCAGAGAGCTTACATCAATACAACTTACTCCGCTAAAGGCATCATTGGTATTGACGAGCATACTGGCGACACTGATACACTCTGTGTTCACACCGCTAAGTGTGACACTATCCGTTGCTCCTGGCAGGATCAGCCTATTGCCGCTCAGGACTGCTTTGACACTACTGTCTGTACTTGCCTCATCGAGCAGGAGACTGTTATCTCCACCCTCTGCCAGCTGCTCAAGGCTGCCACTGGCTGTCACGCCGATGTTAAAGAGTGTGAATGTCTTATCGTGCAGCAGTGCAGCCATCGGTGACATGGGTTGGGCGTAGGTCAAGTTAGTCAATGAGACCTTGTACATCGCCATCTCGGATGGATCGCTGTCATCCCCGCAGCCTCCAAGTAGGAGTCCGGCAGTAAGTAGACTGCCTGCTAAATATAAGGTTTTCATGATCACTGCACCGTTACGATAGCTGTTGCGACTGGATTAAGCCAGCGATGGACCCGACTATCAAGGTCACTGATACCGCCGGATGCATCCTGGTCACCCAAGACCCCGCGATGGGTATGGACAAAACCTTCGGCTACTGCCTCGACACCAGTTGCTCCAGTGCCGGCATTGCTACCCGGATCAGCCGGAATACCGGCTACGCCAGGGGCACCACCTCCATTTACTATCTCATCATTGCCTTCGGTCCCGGCGTCATAAGCATGTAAAGGGACTTTATAGGTGCCCGGTTCTGTGGGAACAGTCCAGCTGTTGAGTGCGACAAAACCGTCATTGGTCGGAAGCATCATCGCGACTATAGTGAGTGTCGTGTTTTGAGTGTCACTCATCAATGTCGTCATGGTCTCTGCTCCCGGAGCCAGTAGACCTCCTGCGGGGTCTTCGACTATCATGGCTCCGGTAAGGTCAAGATCTCCACTCAGAGACGAGATGTCCCCGCCTTCGGCCATGGCTTGCAGTGCGTCGCTTGCACTCTCACCGTTTTGAAAGAGTGAGATATCTGCCGCATGTACGGCTACTAACAGTGGTGTGAAATAGGTCCCAGCCGTTGTATTTACGATCTTCACATCTATCTCAGCTGCATTGATCACTCCGCCCAGCAGTGCTACGGCTGCTGCGCTTTTCAAGATTCCCTGTAACATCTTATGCTCCTTATCTGTTTGCATAAGAAGAGTATAGGAGCATCGCAAGAACACTCCATATATTTTTCATTAACGTTTCATAAACATTATAAGGATCAATATCATCTACTGGTAGATACTGTTTTAGGACTAAGGTCTCAGTTTCGTAGATTCTAAGACAAATCTATTTGGTGGTTCCCATTAATATCATTGACTTAGACGAATAAATATTATATGACAGATGTTTGAGACGAGCAGCACAAGAGCACGTGTGTCTATGCCATTTCAAAGAATAGGATGCAAAAAGTGCGAGGGCCTGTTGTATCTATTGATTTGATCTTACTTCCTAAGACCATGCTCCCAGCATGATCTCTTAACGGGAGA
>JAUWRZ010000403.1 GCA_030610325.1 Sulfurimonadaceae bacterium
AAGATACCCTGATAGGCAAGATTGTGGATGGTAAAGACCATCTTGGTGTTTAGGTCCGGGTCTTTATGCACAAGCAGCGCGCTCAGGGCTGTCTGCCAGTCATTAAGGTGAAGTACATCGAAACGGTAGCGTTTGACGAGAGCGACGATGGCGTAACTGAACAGACCAAAGCGAAGAGCGTTGTCGACATAACCCTCTCCCGGAGGTCCATAGAGATAGTCACGTTCACTCAGGACAGGAGAGTGGATGAAGATATATTCCATACCCAGGTATTCGCATCCATAGAGCTCGACATGGTGAGCCGTCCCGGAGATGTAGGTCTCCCATGAGATCCCCAGAGGCTCAATAGCGAACTTCTCTGTGTCTATGGTACGATAAAGCGGCATGACAACGGTGATGCTGACCATCGATGAGAGTGCTCTCGGCAGCGAATAGGAGACATCAGCCAACCCTCCGCTTTTAGCAAAGGGAAAGACCTCACTTGAGGCAAAAAGTGCGGTGATCGGTTTAATCGATCTCAACTTCCGCCTCCCTGAGCAGTTTTGCAGCGCGCTCAGGTTCTACCGAGTTGATCATCGTACCGGTACTGATCTCAAATCCTCCGTGACGGTAGATACGGGGGATGATACGCAGATGAAAACGGCACATGGAACTGATGTGTTCGTAAGCTCCGTCATCCTCATAACGTGGTTGCAACGGTGCGATAGCAAAGGCGAGATTAAAATCAAAGAAGCCCAGTTTGGCATGCATCTTCGCAAAGACGACTCTTAACAAGTCAGCGAGATGCCTGTGATAGGCAGCGTCCATGGTGTCAAACTCACCGACCCCTTTACCTGCAGCGATCATCACCTCAAAGGGGTACTGGCTTGCGTAGGGACAAAAAGCGGTAAACGCGCCCTGCTTTGCTACTATGCGCTCCTGGTCTTTCTCCTCCTGAGCCACCATATCATCAAGCAGTGCCCGTCCGGTATGCTGGTAGTGATGATAGCAGTGCTCATACTTATAGTTATCATCTCTGGGTACCATAGGAAGCCCTATGAGCTGTGTATGCGGATGTGACTGTGTCGCTCCGGAGAAAGCGCCGCGGTTCTTAAAGAGTGAGATAAAGACGATGCGGTGATCATTACGTAGGTCAGCTATTCGTTGTGCCATCGCTTTGAACCAGTGAAGGTAGTGTTCTCTGTCCCATTGGGTCATAAAGGTAAGATGCTCGGGGATGTCGATGATGACTTCATGCGCACCAAAGCCTTCCCACGCTTCATTTAGCCCCTCTATATTGTACTCATGAGAGGACTCCACCTGAACAGCTTTGTAGAGGTTTGGTACCACCCGGCTTTTCCAACCCGGCTCGTTCGCTTTGGTATGTTCATCACGTACCGCATAGATCTCCGGTGGTGTCAGCTCCTCATTGCCTTCACAAAAGGGACACTTGCTTGTATCATGCTCTCGCTGTTTCCAGGTCATCTGGTCAGGTCGATGCAGCCTCTCTGGTGCGATGATGACATAGCTTTTATCAAGATGGTTATAACGTATTTCAGACATCGAGGCTCCTAAACAAACCAGTTCTCAGTGTAATCTTCATCCGTGTCTATCTGCAGTGCACCATAGCCTGGGAGCGTCTGCAAGATGGTGTTCTTCTCTTCAAACTCAAATCGAAGATGCACACGGTCATGCCCTTCAAATATGGAGAATGGGATCGCCAGTTCGATGCCATCGGCAACGGCGCATCGTACCGGGCAATCGGCATTGTCTGCTCCGATGACCACCGAGTAGTCCTCTTGGGTCTCTTCGATGATGATCTGCAGCGTGACTCCGTTGCTTTTGAGCTTCTCGATCTCTCCCTCAAAAGCGATAAAGACGTGTTCTTTGTCATGGCCGTAATAGATCTTCTCTATGGGGCCCCTGACACGGTCCATCGTGGAGAAGAGGCGGCTCTCATCGATACTCCCGCTTCCTATCCACTCAAAGAAAGAGGAGTGCTTGCCATCGATCTTAGGACTGATGGCTGATTGTGGTCTGACCATGAACGAGGCGGTACTCTTATGTGATATGATCGGTACAAGCAGGTCTGCCGGTGGGTAGATGTCCAGCAGCTGATAGATGGTGATCAGATGGTTTCGAAAGAGTGCATCGAACTCCAGAGCAAAGTCAGTGACATGATCGTCACCGTACCACCAGAACCAGTCACTGCACTCTGAGGCAAGGAAGTGAAACTGTATCTTCTTGGCGGTCTCATCGTTGATGGGATGGCTGTAGTGTTCCACATCGCGTTTGGTCTGATAGATCAGCTCCCATGCCCTATTTTTCTCCGCGTGGCCGGACCAGGTAGAGAAGTCCCCGCCGATCCAGCTTCCCGGTGCCAGATGTTCAAGTCCTCTGCTCGGTGAAGCGGCCACTTCGTCCATCGTGACTGTCTCGCACCATGAGAGCTCAGAGAGTCTCTCATACAGACCGGTAAAGAATGGGAAGGCGTTCTCTTCAAAGAACTCCCAGGCATTCTCCCCATCAAGGATGACAAAAAGTGTCTCTGTGTCGGGGTCTTCAGCCAGAGGTTCGATAGTGCTCACAAAATGATCGGCTGCTTCATGCGGACTCTTAAAGCGGTAGGTGAAACCGATGAGATCGCTTATGCCATGATCACGAAAACCGATGGTGACGTCTTTATAGTTGTAGGCACTATAGAGTGCACTGCGCTCATCTGAACCAAGGGATCGAAAGAGGATAGCCTCATCAGTCGCTATCCATTTTAGTCCAAGTTTGCT
>JAUWRZ010000114.1 GCA_030610325.1 Sulfurimonadaceae bacterium
ATCAAAGAGAAGACTCACGGTTTTGGTGAACTGAAAAAGCACCTACAGGACTATCCGCCGCAAGAGGTCGCCAACATCACAGGGATCGATGTCAAGACCCTTTACGAGCTGGCTCGTCAGGTAGCCAATGCCGATGCAGCGCTCTCGGCATGGACCATGGGTGTCAACCAGTCCTATATGGGAACCGATACCGTCAGTGCCATCATCAACCTTCACCTTCTTACCGGTCAGATAGGCCGTCCGGGTGCGGGACCGTTCTCTATCACGGGACAGTGTAATGCGATGGGGACACGTGAGACCGGCTTTACCTCTTCACTGCCGGGTTATCGTAACTTTGGTGATGAAGCAGCGAGAGTAGAGTATGCCAACATCGTCAATGTGCCGTTAGATAGAGTACCGACTGAGCGTGGTTATAAGTATGCGGAGATCATCGACGCTATCGACCGTGGTGAGATCAAAGCACTCTGGATCGTCGCGACCAATCCTCTGGTCAGCTTCCCTGACCAGGAGAAGTTACGTAAGACACTGGCCAAACTCGATCTGCTGGTCGTTCAGGACGCCTTTATGAGCGATACAGCCGAGATCGCCGATGTTGTCTTTGCGGCAGCGACCTGGGGTGAGAAAGAGGGGACCTACACAAACTCTGAGCGACGGGTCAACCGTGCCAACAAAGCGGTCGAACCTGAGGGTACAGCTAAAAGTGACTTCGATATCTTCGTAGAGTTCAGCGGCTATTTTCAAGGGGTCAAAGAGCTTCTCTATCCGCAGTGGACAAAGCCTATCGATGCCTTTAGTGAGTGGAAAGAGGTGAGTCGCGGACAGCTTTGTGACTACTCAGGCATCACCTATGAGCTGCTTGAAGAAGAGGGCGGTATACAGTGGCCTTGTAATGAGCAGTTCCCAAAAGGGCAGAAGCGGCTTTACACGGCAGAGATCCCGTTTAGGACCAAAGATGCCAAAGCTAAGCTGCTTGCTCTGGAGTGGGTACCGATGGCAGAGGATATCAACGCAGATTTCCCGGTCATCTTGAATACCGGGCGTACAGTTGAGCAGTGGCACACCCGTACCAAGACCCGCAGCATCGATATCTTGAATGACCTTGCACCAGAAGCCTGGGTAGACATCAATCCTGCGGATGCGGCGCAGCTACAGGTCAAAAGCGGGGACCGCATGTCCCTCTCCTCAAAGCGGGGCCGTGTAGAAGATGTCATCGTCCGTGTCACACAGACCGTGGCTCCGGGCAATGTCTTTGTCCCTTTTCACTTCAATACTCAGTTGGTGAACACCTTGACCCAGCCTGAGTTCTGTCCGAAATCGGGAGAACCCAACTTCAAGCAGACTGCCATTCAGCTGCATTCAGAAAAAGTCCCGGAAGGTATCGCCATCAAGGAGCATGTGATGGCGGGTGAGATAGAACATGCAAAGGTCGAAGATGAGTTTCATGGCCTAAAAGTGAGAGAGAAGCAGGTGCGCTGATAGTCGTAAGAGTCATAGCGGTACCTTTTGAAACAAAAAACAAATTGCCTCTTTTTTAATCAGTACTTCTATATTGGCTTGGGTAGGGTTGCGTTATACTTTCGCAACTTTATTTCACCAGGAGAGAATATATGGGTAAATTTGTAAATAGTATAGATGAGTTCTTCAAGTATTGTGAAGAGAATGATGTTCAGTTTGTAGACCTTCGTTTTACAGATATGAAAGGTGCATGGCACCACCTTTCTTACCGCATGAGTGCAGTCGATGCTACGATCCTTGAGAACGGTTTCCCTTTCGATGGCTCTTCTATCGATGCATGGCAGCCGATCAATAAATCAGATATGATCCTTAAAGCTGATGTCCCAACAGCATTCCTTGACCCTTTTACTGCTGATCCTACCATCATCGTCATCTGTGATGTCTATGATATCTACAAGAACGAGCTTTATGAGAAGTGTCCACGCTCTATTGGTAAAAAAGCACTTAAACATGCTGAAGAGATCGGTATTGCTGATGCTGCGTATTTTGGACCTGAGAACGAGTTCTTCATCTTCGATGATGTCAAGATCATCGACGGTATCCATGAAGCTGGCTTCAGAGTAGATTCTGAAGAGGGTGTGTGGAATGACAGTACTACATACAACGACATGTACAACACAGGTCACCGTCCACGTACAAAGGGTGGTTATTTCCCGGTCCAGCCTACTGACTCCATGGTAGACCTTCGTGCAGAGATGATGCTGGTACTTGAGCAGGTCGGTATGGAAGTCATCCTTGGTCACCACGAAGTCGCGCAGGCGCAGGGTGAGATCGGTATCGTCTTCTCTGACCTTATCACTGCAGCTGATAATGTTCAGAAATATAAGTATGTCGTCAAGATGGTAGCGCACCTCAATGGCAAGACAGCTACGTTCATGCCAAAACCTCTTTATGGTGATAACGGAAACGGTATGCACGTACACCAGTCTCTCTGGAAAGATGGCAAGAACCT
Organism: Sulfurimonadaceae bacterium; assembly: GCA_030610325.1. Lineage (GTDB taxonomy): Bacteria > Campylobacterota > Campylobacteria > Campylobacterales > Sulfurimonadaceae > BB26. The sequence continues at coordinate 2,468 of JAUWRZ010000114.1, forward strand.
TTTCTATAGTCAAGGAGAGTACGGCAACCTGTCTGAGATGGCTCGTCATTACGCAGGCGGGATCTTCAAACATGCTCGTGCAGTCGCATCGTTCACAAACCCATCGACAAACTCTTTCAAGCGTTTGATCCCAGGCTTTGAAGCACCAAGCATCCTGACTTATTCAAGCCAGAACCGTTCAGCGGCTTGTCGTATCCCTTATGGTGCCGGCGAGAAAGCTACACGTATCGAGATGCGTTTCCCTGACTCTACTGCCTGTCCTTACCTTGCATTCTCTGCTATGATGATGGCTGGGCTCGACGGTATCAAGAACAGATATGAGCCGGTAGGTCCGATGGATGAAGACCTCTTTGAACTTACTCTAAATGAGATCCGTGAGAAGAATATCCCTCAGATGCCACACACACTACGTGGCGCACTTGAGGCATTGATCCGTGATCATGATTTCCTGAAGCCGGTATTTACTGAGCTCTTTATCGAGGATTATCAAAACTATAAGTTTGAGACACAAGTGTTTGAAGACGAAGCTCGTCCAACAGCATTTGAGTTCAAATCTACTTACTCTTGCTAGTCTGACCCTCCCCGATAGACGTGCTTTGCACGTCTATCGACTTTTACTATCCCTACCTAACACCACCTCTCATACTAATCATCTACTACTGGTGTAAAGTGTCTAGATCGCCTGTTTTTTAACCAATAAATCGACTGTTTTTACTTTAAACAGTGCTATTATTTTCCCAACGATAAAGTTTGATAATCGGAGTTTATAATATGACAGAATTACAGCAAGCTTATACTGCCAGGTCGAAGAAGATCAATAAAATAGAGAAGACAAAGGCCCTTAAGACTCCGGAAGAGGCTTTTGCACTGCTGAGCAGTTATGCCCAGCAGGGTTATGATTCCATCGCCGACGAGGATAAGAGCTACTTTCTAAAGTGCTTTGGCATCTATGACCGTCCTGCGACTCCAAAACAGTTTATGATCCGTGTCCGTATTCCCGGTGGTCAGCTGAACAATGAACAGGCCATCGTCATCGGTGAGCTTGCTCGTGAGTTTGGTCAAGACTACATCGATATCACGACACGTATGCAGGTGGAGCTCAGATATCTCAATATAGAAGATATCCCGACCATCATGCACAGACTCGAAGAGGTGGGTATCTCCATCTATCAGACCGGAGTGGACAACTTCCGAAACATAGTCAATGACCCGATCGATGGACTGGGACAGGACAACATCCTCCCTTCGCAGCCTCTTTTGGAACGTCTACAGGCTAAGTTCTTGCACAACTGGGAGTGGATCAGCGTGCTGCCACGTAAGTTCAACACCTCTATAACCGGTTCTATGGCAAACCGCTCTAACGCTTTTGGTCATGACTGTTCGCTTGTACTTGCACAAAAGGATGGTGTCTATGGTTATAACCTCTATCTTGGTGGAAAAGTAGGACAGGTCGCTAGAAATGCAGATATCTTCTTTAAAGACGAGCAAGAGGTCGAAGCCGGTTATCAGGCCCTCATAGAGCTATTTCGTGATTTTGGTTTTCGAGACAACCGTAACAAGAACCGTCTGCACTTTTTGGTAGAATCTGTTGGTATGAAGACCATGTCTGCCGCCATCAGAGAGAAAGCGGGCATCGACTTCGCGACTACAGGTATCACGATGACACAGATGGACTTCACTGACCCAGATCAGGGTAGGGTGCAGCTTCGTGATGGCTCTTTTGCCGTACATGCGGTCATCCCTTCGGGTATCTTTAGCGGGACACACCTGCTTGAGGCGGCGGATGCGTCAAAGCGTTTTGGTAGTGGAGAGATACGTCTGGATGTAGAGCAGAGTCTCTATCTTATCGGGGTCAAAGAGGAAGTCATGAGTGAACTGTTCGCACATAGCTTCTTCACATACTACAAGAGTGTGGACTCACCTTATTTTAACCATATGATCGCCTGTGCGGGTACGGAACACTGTCCGTTTGGGGTCATCCCCAACAAGCCTGATGCCATAAACATGTCTCAGTACCTTACCGAGAACGTTCCCCTTGATGAAGGGCACATCCGTATGTACTGGTCCGCCTGTGTCAAAGGATGTGGTATCCATGGGATAGGTGATATCGGTTTTGAGGGGTGTAAAGCGAAGGTCGATGGGGTCAACGAGTATGGTGTCCATATCATGGTCGGGGGTAAACTTACCGGAGAGGGTGATGAGGGCTACACCGTGATGAACTCCATACCACTCAGGTACGCACACTTCTATGTCGAATCATTAGTGAGAGAGTATCGCCGCCTGAAGCGTCCCGGTGAGAGTTTCGCACTCTTTCATGATCGCATACTGACGAAGTACTCACGTGCGGGGATAGGTTTTGTCATGCGGATGCAGGCGTATCTCCGCCATAAGAAGATCGATATAGCCTTTGGTCTCGATCCTCATACAAAAGCGGAGAAGAACGAAGAGTTTGAACTTTTTGAGATGGGGACACATCTCTACTACCAGCTTACCGGACAGATGCCTTATAAGTCTGTGAAACGTTTTATCCCACTATTAAAAGAGGAGGTGCAGCCATTGACCAGACTTGATCCGAGTATCGATAAAGATCTGGCTGAAACAGTCTTTAAGATGGTCCATCACAAAGAGAACGAACGGGCCGAGGTGTTTACAGAGCTGCAGGACCTTATCTCTCTGTATTAGACTTTCCAGGAGTCTGTTGGCAGCTTATGACTGTTTAGTAAAGCAGGTCTGATGGTATTAGTTTTTATTATTAAGCGATCATAAGGTTTAAAGTGAAATAATTGTGATACCAATACGTTTGTATGACTTCCAAGTAGAAAGATCAATGATGAAAAACCTAAAATATAAAGATATACAAGAGCGCCTGCCCGCACTTTCCAAACCACTTCTCGACTCTATTCAGACAGCGTTCCTTGAGATAAGACAGGTCGACAGATCATGTGAGAAGTTTCAGTCGATCTCTTCACAGATACCTGAACTTCAAGAGTGTAAATATGTCGTCTTCTCCCGGTTTATGAAAAAAAAGGACCGTCATGCAGAGTCTTTTGTCTTTTTAGGTGAGCGTGGTGAGACCCTTCGCCATGTCTCAGGAAGAGAACTGGAGCTCTATGGACTGCTTGAGGGGTGTGACCTTGAGCTAAATGATGAGTTCGATTGTAACTGGCACGTTCACTCAGAAGCATGACCCTTTAGCAAAAGCGATATCAAAGCAGTTACCTAGTATAATTCACCGATTTTCCACAAAGGCTCTGCATGGATAAGAAACGCGTTTTGGTAAAGTTTTCGGGTGAAGCGTTGGCCGGTGATAACGGTCATGGCATCGATACACAGATATTGAAATATATCGCTCAGGAGATCAAGACGCTTATCGATGCAGGTATCGAAGTCGGTCTGGTCATTGGCGGCGGAAACATCATCCGTGGTGTGACAGCAGCGCAAGACGGTATCATCAAGCGGACTTCAGGTGACTACATGGGCATGCTTGCTACTGTCATCAATGGCGTGGCGATGCAAGAAGCGTGTGAACATGCCGGCCTTCAGGTCCGTATGCAGACGGCTATCAAGATGGAACAGATAGCAGAGGCGTTCATCGTCCGTCGTGCGGTACGTCATCTGGAAAAAGGGCGCGTTGTCGTCTTTGCTGCAGGTACGGGTAACCCATTCTTTACTACAGACACTGCGGCAACACTGCGCGCGGTAGAGATCGGTGCTTCGATGATCATCAAAGCGACCAAGGTCGACGGCGTCTATGACAGAGATCCGAAGAAGTTTGACGATGCAAAGAAACTATCAACAGTGACTTATGATCAGGCACTTCAAGACGATATCAAAGTGATGGATGACACCTCTATCGCACTGGCAAAAGACAATAGTCTGCCTATTATCGTCTGTGATATGTTCAAACCGGGCAATCTGCTTGAGATAGTCAACGGCAACACCGAGAACTGTTCAATAGTAAGTTAAAGATCAAGAATTCAGGAGAATAAATGAGATTAGAAGAATTGACAGCGAAAGCTTTAGAGACCGCAGGGATCGACCGTTACCAGCTTGCTTTGGCAGTAGCCAAGCGCTCAGATGAGCTGCACGGCGGAGCACCAAGTAAATTAAACATCGATCCAAAGACGATGAAGACAGCCGATCTGGCACTTATGGAGATCGCTGAAGGACTAGTCGTCATCAAAGGTTTTAGAGACATAGAGTAGTACTCCTCCTCTACATCAGGATAGTCACTCCTATCCTATCCAGTCCTTATCTACCAGAGATAAGGGACTTACATCAAAGCACAGGTCATGAATCAGGTAGAT
>JAUWRZ010000447.1 GCA_030610325.1 Sulfurimonadaceae bacterium
ACCCCTTTGTTGTCCGTCAATCGCCCGTCATCAAGCACCTGCAAGAGCACATTAAAGACATCCGGATGCGCTTTCTCCACCTCATCAAACAAGATGACACTGTAAGGTTTACGACGTACCGCTTCAGTGAGCTGTCCACCCTCATCATAGCCGACATAACCCGGAGGTGCACCGATCAGGCGTGAGACGGCATGTTTCTCCATATATTCACTCATATCCATACGGATGAGTGCTTCGGGCGAATCAAAGAGGAATTTAGCCAATGTCTTCGCCGTCTGAGTCTTACCGACACCGGTCGGTCCGAGGAACATGAACGAACCGATAGGACGGTCTTTATCTGATAGACCTGCTTTGTTACGCTTGATGGCGCGTGCAACGGCATGCGTAGCACGCTCCTGCCCGATGACATCACGGTCAAGTTCATCCGCGATATGCAGTATCTTCTCTTTCTCTGTCTGCATCATCTTCGTGACCGGGATCTGCGTCCAGCGACTTACTACACCGGCTATAAGCTCCTCATCCACACTGTTCTTAAGTAGTGTCCCAGCCTTTTGCATCTCTTTCCACTGTACCTGGAGAGCCTCTTCCTCTTCATGCAGTTTTGGGATCTCCCCATACTCGATAGCAGCCGCACGTTCAAAATCACCACTGGTCTTTGCCTGCTCAGCCTCACGTCTTTTAGCTTCGACTTCGCCTTTTATGTTGGCAGCACGCTCAAAGACCTCTTTCTCATGGCCAAACTGCGCTTCAAGGGAACGTTTCTCCTCCTGAGCATCAGCAAGTTCTCTCTCTATCTCTTCAAGACGCTTCCCATTGGATGCGTTCTCATCCATCTTAAGTGCCTCTTTCTCGACCTGAAGCTCCTGAAGTCTGCGTTTGATCGCAGCGAGGACATTCGGCTCAGACTCTATCTGCATGCGTAGTTCAGCGGCTGCCTCATCGATAAGGTCTATCGCTTTGTCCGGTAGGAATCGGTCCGCGATATAACGCTCCGAGAGTTTTGCCGCAGCGACAAGTGCCGAATCTGTTATAGTCACATTATGGTGCGTTTCCAGACGCTCTTTGATACCGCGCAGGATCTGCAGAGACTGGTTGACTGTCGGCTCATCCACGTTTACCGGCTGGAAACGGCGTTGCAGCGCGGTATCTTTCTCAAAGAACTTTCGGTACTCTTTAAGTGTCGTCGCACCGATAGCGTGTAGCTCCCCACGAGCGAGAGCGGGTTTTAAAATATTTGCCGCATCCATACTCCCCTCACTTGCACCCGCACCGACGATGGTGTGGATCTCGTCAATAAAGAGGATGATGTTCCCGCTCTGCTTCACCTCATCGATCACGGCCTTTAGACGCTCTTCGAACTCACCCCGATATTTCGCACCGGCGATCAACGCACTCATATCTAAGGCTACGACCCGTTTGTTCTGAAGACTCAGTGGTACCTCTTTATTGTAGACACGCTGCGCCAATCCCTCTGCGAGCGCAGTCTTACCGACACCCGGTTCACCAAGCAAGATAGGGTTATTCTTTGTCTTTCTAATAAGGATCTGCATCATACGGTTGATCTCTTCATCACGGCCGATGACCGGTGCCAGCTTACCTTCGGCCGCTTCTGCCGTTAGGTCTATGCCATATTTGTCCAGGCTTTCGAGTGTCTCATCAGCAGTCTGTGAGGATATCTTCTGCCCTGCCCTTGCTGCTTCAAGTGTCTTTTCAAGCTCCATCAGGTCTACGTATTTACCCAGAATACTCTTAAACGGTTCGCTGTTTAGACTGGCGATGATGTAGGTGTCGACTGCCAGAAAACTATCGCCGTTCTTGGTCATCTCTCCAACGCCGCGCTCTAAGGATTGAACAAAATTGCGTGAGAGTCTCAGGTTCTCTTTTGAGACGGAGCTGGACTTAGGCAGTTTTCCAGCAGTACTTTTGACATCGAGTTCGATCGCGGTCTTATCCAGACTCATCTTGGTGAATGTCTGATTTAAGATCGAGTTAGTATTGGTAAGCAGTGCCCAGAGAAAATGGATCGCTTCGACTTCCGTATTTTGATTATGCAGTGCCAGTGAAAGTGACGATTCGATCGATTCTGTCATCTGATGAGTCAGTTTTTCGAAAATATTATTCATGCTTCTTATCCTTACCTTGAGTTACTTGCATTATAGCTAATTGAGTCTATCTCTGTCAACCTTTTGTATATTTGCACTAAATAGCACTATAATTGTGTGTTTTCAAGCAGATTCACCCTCTCTCTTCTTCAAATAACCCATTCTATTCATCTTACTATGAGACAGGACCTTGCACTGCTCTTCATCAAAGCTTCACAATTCTGTCTCATACTGTTACTCACAGATCAAGGCACCTAAAAAGGAGAGAAGATGAAGTGGATATTGATGTTGATGATGCTACTGGCATTTAGCGGATGCGGGGGTTCAAGCTC
>JAUWRZ010000021.1 GCA_030610325.1 Sulfurimonadaceae bacterium
ACAGTGCCATCCTCTCGATCCTCATCCAGTGGAAAGAGGCTAAGAACCGCGCAAAGTCCCAGGATGAGAGACTTAGAGAGACAATGGATCGACAAAATGAAGCGGAACAGTCGCTTACGAAAGTCGAACCACTCAAAAAGCAGGCTGACAGAGCTATCGATGCACTAAAGGTGCAGGTACAAGACAATAGAGAGGCCTTTAAAAATCTCAAGGAACAAGGAGGTTCTCAACGCAGTGCTCTTCTAAACCTCAAAAACGAAGATAGAAGGTTGATAGAGCTACTGAGAAAGAGCTATGAAGAGCATGATGCAGATCTACGCAGCTATGACAATGCCCTTAAAGAGGTGAAGAACTGGCACAGGCAGGCTATCTCGCACGCCCAACAGCTTAAAGACATCTATGCTCAAAACAAGCTGATCAAAGTCAACTATAACAACATACTCAAAGCGCTGATGGGTGTTCTGGCAAAACGGTGACCGTCATAAAGAAGATGCTCTATTTTTTCTGTGTGATATATCCAAGATCATAGAGTTTGTCATAGATATCTGAGACGATCCCTCCCGCAGCGGAACCACCATGTCCCCCATGCTCGACCATCACCGTCACGATATATTTTGGTTTGCTGACCGGTCCATAAGTAGTCAACCAGGCATGTGAACGTTTATAGTACTCCATATCTTCCTCTTTGATACGTTTTTTTGTGGCCTGCAGGATGCCGACCACCTGGGCAGTACCTGTCTTTCCAGCTATCTTGACCTTCGTATGTAAAGAGTGTTTAGCAGTACCTTTAGGGTGGTTACAGACATCATACATGGCGCGTTGGATAATAGGCAGTTTACGCTTTTGTTCACTACTTAGAACATCAGTGATGTTACTCTCATAAGGCTCCTCACCGATCCTGAGTGCCAGGTGAGGTGTAGGAAGCTTGCCGGTCGCCATCAGTGCAGTCATCTGTGTGATCTGCATCGGTGTGGTCAGGAAATCGCCCTGCCCGATCGATGAGTTGAGTGTCTCTCCTCGATACCAGGGCTGATCATGACGTCTTCGTTTCCACTCACGGCTGGGTACTGTACCGATAAACTCATTGGGAAGGTCTATGCCCGTCTTCTTTCCAAGACCAAAATCCATCAGACCTTCACTCATGGTCTTGATCCCGACTTTCAGGCTTCCTTTGTAGAAGTAGTCATCACAACTCTCGCGGATAGCCTTTCGGATATCTGTCTTTCCATGTCCCCTGGATTTCCAACAACGGAAATTACGTTCTCCCAGTTTCATCGAACCATTACAGTAGGTATACCACCACTCATTGACTGCTGTGGTTATATAGATGAGTCCAAGGCCGGTCTTGATCGTCGAACCCGGCGGATAGAGGCCATTGATACTCTTGTTGGTAAAAGGGGTGTCGGGATCATTGATCAGCGCCTTCCATCGTTTAGTACTGATCCCGGTGACAAAGGAGTTGAGATCATACTCCGGATAACTGCCGGATGCAAGGATAGCCCCTTCTGTGTCCATGATGATGACAGATCCTGCCAGACCTTTGAAAAGCTCTGTGATATATCGCTGAAGTCGCACATCGATGGTCAGGATAAGCCGTCTGTTCTCAATAGGCCGGGTAAAACTGATCTCTTGTATCTCCTCGTTCTGCGCAGTGACTTTTATCTTTCGTTCACCCGGTACCCCCTGCAAAAAGGTGTTGTACTGCTTCTCCAGACCACTCTTGCCTACACTGCCGATCAGTTTCAGTGTAGGATCATCCTCGATATCTTTGAGGTTGGCTTTGGAGACATACCCGATGATATGAGCTGCCATCCTACGGTTAGGATAGTAGCGTTTGGGTGCAGGTGCGACCTTGGTGTTATCACGTAGGTTCAGTGTCGAATAGACCGGCATGATATCCTCATAAGAGACAAAGGCTACGACTTCGATAAAGTGGTGATTGTAGCTCGACTCTTTTTTCTCATAGGCACTGATCACTTTAGCCTTATCAAGAAATGGCAGCATCATACCAATATAATCGACTTCAGCCTCAAGGTCCTTTTTGTTCAGGTGTGGACGTACCTTGATCTTAAACCCAAGCTTATTGATCGCCACAGGAGCACTGTTACGATCTAGTATCTCCCCCCTTACCGGTGCGACGAACTCCGACTTGATGGTGTTCATGCTCGAAAGCCGGTCATAATAGGCATTTGAGTTGACAGATAGATAGAAGACACGCACAAGTAAAGATATCCATACTAGCATGAAGAGGGTGATGATGATCCTGATCCTCACAGCAGACTCACTATAAGGAATTCGATGATGATATAGTAGAGTACATGCCAATCCAGAGAAGGAAGTGGTATCCAGAAGACCTGGTTGACCAGTAGTGAGAAGAGCCAAAACCCAAGATAGGCCAGTACGATATAGAGGAGATCACGGCAGCGTCGACAGTAGACATACTGATGGATCGTCGGGATCAGAAACTGATAAAAGATAAAAAAGTAGATCAGTGCACTAAAAAGGGTAAAGCCCTTCTCCGCCTCAAAGAGCAAAAGCATAAAGGCTATGAGTATCACTACACGTGTCTGCTTACGCTCAGTCGCATGGACATAGTGATAGAAGAGCAACCCAAAGAGCGGTGGCAGTAGCAGATAGATGCTACTGAGGCTGATATACATGGCAAATGCCGTGAAGTATATCAGACCAAGGAAAGTTTTTTGATAAGTGAGACTTCGTTGCATACGGGGAAGTGTTTACATTTAATACAATCAGCCCAGATCTTATGTTCTGGAAGGGACTCTTTTGGGATCTCCTCAAATCCCATTTTCTCAAAAAAACGTTGCTGATAGGTAAGTGAAAGGACCTCGCTCAAACCCAGTAGGCGTGCTTCATCCAGACTACGCAGTACCAACTCTTTACCGATGCCCTTACCGCGTAAAGTATCGTCAATGACCAATGAGCGTACTTCTGCCAGTTCCGGGGTGTGTACATGCAGAGCAAGAAAGCCAACGACACTCTCCTGCGAACAAGCCAGAAAGTAGGAGCGGATATTTGTCGCTATCTCGTTATCACTTCGCATCAAGATCACACCAGAGTCGACCTCTGGCCTGACAAGCGCCTGCATCGAAGCTATGTCCTTCAAGGTCGCTTTACGATATTGTATCGGCATCAGCATCTCCGGAAACGATGTCGTAAATACGCTGCGTCAGTTTATCGATCCCGCGTCTCTTTGTGTTAGAGACCATGATCGCATCAGGTGGTGTGATCCTTCTAAGCGCACCAAGTTCCTTCTGATTGAGCTTGTCTACTTTAGTATAGACATTCAAGATCACCTGGTCAGGTGTACAGATCTGTTCGAGATACTCAGCCACCGAACGGTCGATCTCAAGTCCCGGATGACGTGCATCTATTAGATGGATGAAGAGCCTGATCTGCTTACGCTTGGCTATGAAGGTAGTGAGTTTCCTCTCCCACTCCGTCTTAAGTGATTTGGAGACTTTGGCATAACCAAAACCGGGAAGGTCCACAAGTGCTATATTGGCGCGTTCTGTGCTCTCGCGGTCGATGAAGACCGTGTCAAAATAGTTTATAAGCCGTGTCTTACCCGGTGTGGATGAGACTTTTGCCAGGCCTTTTCGGTTTGTCAGTGCGTTTAACAGAGAACTTTTCCCTGTGTTCGAACGTGCCATGAAGACGACTTCGTTTTGCAGGTCGTTTGCTGGTGCAGCATTGACATCTGGCGCAGAGGTCATGAAAGAAGCATCGATTATCTCTATCATCTTGTCTCGTTCTTGTCGGCTATATCAAAGACCATGATGACGGGCTTCTTATCTGCCCCTTTGGCTAAAGCAGTTCCCTTCAGGGTGTTCACATACACTTCATCTCCATTGATCTCTTTATATTGGTTTAGCTGTGTGAGATGCACATCTGTAAAGAAGTGATATGCCTTCTCCATCGGCTTAAGTATCGCTTTTTGCGCTCTGCCCGCGTAGGTATCACCAGTCTCTGTCTCTATGAAAAAAGAGACATCACCGGTAGCTATGATCTTTTCTGGGTTGTGTTGCCTATCGGTATAGACCATGATCTTAGACGCATTGATCTCATCACTCTCCATCTTGGCCATGACATGGCCGATAAAGACGGTAAGACCCTTTTTCTCATCAGCAGTGAACCTGTCTGCTTCTATGGTAAGTTTACCTGCGTTCAAAAGCGTCACAGAGAAGAGCAGCGTCAGTAGAAGATAGCGCAACATCATTTTTCCTTTATCTGAAGCAATGTATAGGAGCCTTTGATCTCATCACCTTTGGCTCGCTCTTTCACACTGTTATAGTAGAGCCTCTTGCCGACTAGCCAATCATTTTTATCGATGATGGTGAAAGGCCCTCTTTTCGTAGCTACAGAGCGTTTATGGTCGTATTTAGCGTCATCACTTAAGAACATCATCCCATCAGCGCGTTTATAACGTACATTCCCTTCAAGAAAGACTTTCTCACCCTGATAGCGTGCAAAATCCGATCTCATAGTCTGGATGAACTTGTGACTGTTGTCCGTATAGTTCACATCAAGCACTTCATAACGGTTGCTAAAACGTTTTCCCTCCGAGCCCATCATGACACTCTGAAGGCCCGTGGTATCGAGCTCATAGACTGTGAAACGCTCAAGGTCCAGCATAGGCACCTCTTTGTGCTCTTTCTCCTGGATATCCATGGGAGAGAAGAAAAGATAGATCCCGAGCAGACCGCCTAGAAGTACCAGGAAGAACGAGTTGACTGTCATCGCCAAAATGCCAAGAAGGCTTCTTCCTTTCCATCTTGATCGACGATCGACTCGATCATCTCCCGCACGGCTCCGCGACCACCTTCACACTCCAAGATAGTCGTAGCGACCTCCTTCACAAAGCGGGAAGCATCATTGGGTACGAATGAACTGCCTACGATCTGCAACATCCCATAGTCATTAAGGTCATCACCTATTGCAGCGATATCCTCAAGTGCGATCCCAAGTCGATCTGAAAGCTCTCTGGTCAATGTAGCTTTATCGCTTACCCCTTGATAGAGATGAGTGATCCCGAGCTCTTTGGCACGGCGCTGTACGATAGCCGACTTTCTACCAGTGATGATAGCTACCTCATTACCCATACGCAGCCAGGTACGTATAGCCAGGCCATCTTTTACATTAAAGGACTTGCTCTCGTTCCCATCCTCATAATAGGTGATCTTGCCGTCTGTCAGACAGCCGTCGACATCAAGGATGATCATCTTAGTCATAGTACGCCCTTCGTACTTGGTATGGCACTCTTCTCATTACGGGTCAAGGCACGACGCAGTGCCACTGCCATCGACTTGAACGCCGCCTCGATGATATGGTGTTTGTTCTTTCCGCGCTCCATCACGATGTGTGCCGTGATACCGGAGTTATAGATGACTGCACGGAAGAACTCCTCAGCGAGTTCCACATCAAATGTGCCTACCTTTCCTTCGAGCGGGACATCATAAAAGAGGTAGGGACGATTGCTCAGATCCATATCACAACGGACTGCCGCTTCATCCATCACGATGACAGCACTTCCAAAGCGCTCGACCTTCTCTATTGGGTACATAGCCTTACTCAGAGCCTGCCCGATGACGATGCCCACATCCTCGACACTGTGGTGATCATCAATATGGGTATCACCTTTACAGACCACATCAAGATCGATCTGCGAGTGTTTGGAAAAGCTCTCAAGCATATGATCAAAAAAACCGACTCCGGTATCTATGTTGCTTTTCCCGGTACCATCACGGTCAAGTCTGACACTGATCTGTGTCTCTTTGGTGTTTCGTTGAAGTTCTATCATCATCATTCCCTTACAATATACGCATGGTCGAGGTCTTCGCTGCTTATGTAGTCTCTTGCCTCATCATCACTCTTGAATCCGGTGATCCAGACTCTAAAGAATCGGCCGCTACTATCCTCAGTATCTTTTATAATCGTATTATAGCCATCTATACCATTATGTCTCTCCTGCGTGGAGATGGCACCTTCTATTTGCGAGAACGATCCGACCTGAATAGCATAAGAGGAGATGACCTTCTCTACAGGGCCTTTTTTCAGCGTCTTGATATCTGAGATCGTCGTAGAGCTTTCACGTTCAAAACCCAGTATCTCCAGCTCCACAGATGCTGTCCCGGATGAGAGCATATCAATTTTTGATGCAGCTGTCTTGGAGAGATCGATGATACGAGTCTCGACGAATGGTCCCCGGTCGTTGATCCGTACGACCGTACTTTTTCCATTATCACGATTGTTTACTTTGACGATAGTGTTCATAGGCAGGGTCTTATGTGCTGCCGTCATGGCATACATATCATAGGTCTCCCCATTAGATGTCAGCTTGCCGTGAAAGTTCGGACCATACCAGCTCGCCTTACCATAGAACTTCTCACCACTGCGCACTACACTGGGGTAATAGCGCTTTCCATGCACGGTATAAGGTCGCATAGTCGCATGATTATAGGTCTTGACCGGCTTCTTTTGTGTAGGTACCGAGATGTAGCTGGAGCGGCCTGTACGTGTGCTACACCCTGTCAGCAGCAAGAGTGCGACAAAGGTCGAGAGGATCCTAATCATATACAGTAAGTGCCTTACCGATATAGATCCTGTCGGATTTCATATGGTTGATCTGTTTGAGCTTCTCGACCTTGACACGAAAATGTCTAGCGATCGCGATCAGCGTATCCCCTTTCTTGACGATATAATCCGTGTCACTGTCCATCGAGGGTTTCTGTACAGGAATGATCAACTTCTGCTTCAATCGCAGCACACTGCCTTTGATGTTGTTGAAGTCTTTGATGACTTTATAGGAGATACTATATTTCTTACCCAGCTTTATGAGGTTGTCCCCACTTTTGACAGTGTGGACGAGATAGAGTTTCTGAAGGTCAGCAGGTCTATAGTCACTCTTGAACTTTGCAAGTTTTATCGTGGGAATATAGAGATCGTACCGCTTGGCATAAGGCGGGACGAAATCATACTCAAGTTGATGGTTTAGCTTTTTCAGATCACGATAAGGCATCTGCAAGATACGCGCAAGTCGTGAAAGCCGCTCACCCTTTGGCAGTTTCACCGTTGTCAACGGGTAGGCATTAGCACGGTTCAACAGATGGTCGAACTCACTTTTTGCCAGATAGGCCTCATCACTGCCTATCAGTGCTTTGACAATGATCTTACGTATGTAAAGACGGCTTTCAGGCGGAAGATACATTTTTTTTGGGTCAAGCAGTGTAGTAAGGTCTTTTGTCCCGGCACGCTTGATGGCTTGGTTCATCCGTCCCTCACCACAATTATATGCCAATGCTGCAAGATACCATCTTCCAAACTTATCATGAAGGTAAGTCAGATGTTTTACTGCTGCCTCAGTCGATTTGACCAGGTCTCGACGCTCGTCCACATAGTCATCGATCTTCAGACCATACCTTTTTCCAGTCTCAGGCATAAACTGCCAGAGACCCGCTGCACTCTTGTTTGAAAGTGCTTTTGCCGAGAAGTTTGATTCAGCCATCGCTAAAAATAGAAACTCTTCAGGTATCTCTGATCTTGACAAGATCCGGGTGATCTTGGGAATAAACATATAACCATTGTCCATAGCCCGAAAAAAGGAGTGGTAGTGGTTGTGCGTACGCCTTTTTTTCTTCAGTTCACTTAAGACCGGGTCTTTTAAAAAACTTGCGTCGATATCGAAAGACCTTAGTACCGACACCTCTCGTTCATGACTGGTGTCAAATGTCAATGCACCAAACAGCAAGGCTGGAAAAAATGATATAAAGGCAGTGATCTTTTTCATAGTCATCCTGTTTTTTAATGTGATATATTATGTATTATAGCGTGATCACTCTAAAGAGGTAATAAAATTTAAAAAGCGGATTTTACCATTATTTGGTTAAAAAGAGCATGGGAATCAGCAAATATTATGAAATATTAAATAATAATTTTGCATTTTCAGTAGTCAAAGTGTCGATCTGCTCTCTACTGTGATCTAGTAGTCCCGCCATCTTCTCAGATACCAGGGTCGTATAGAGCGGCTCATTTCTTTTTCCCCTAAAAGGATGCGGAGTAAGATAGGGGCCGTCTGTCTCGATAAGAAGTCTTTCCAAAGGTATCTTTGGCAAGACATTGACCAGTTTACGCGCGTTCTTGAACGTCAGCACTCCGCCGATGCCAAAGTAGAAACCTTTCTCAGCCAGAGAGAGTAGCTCATCATCAGCGTTATAGCAGTGTAGTACACCGCCGACCTCTTCGGCCTCCTCTTCGAGTAAGATGGCTTTAGAGTCTCTACTGGCATCACGGATATGGATGATCAGTGGAAGACGATGCTTTTTTGCCACTCTGACCTGTGCTCTGAACACCTCTTTTTGTCTCTCTTTCTCGCTCTCTTTCTCCTCATCACTACCCTCAAGCCGGTAGTAGTCCAGTCCACACTCACCGACTGCGACACACTTGGGATGAGAGAGATAAGCATCAAAGTCCAGACTCTCATATTTTTCCATATCGTACGGATGTACACCCACCGCAAAAAAGATATGTGGATATCTCTCTGAGAGTTCAACAGCGCGATCAAGCGTATCAGGATCAGCACCGGGGATGATGAAGCGTTCTACACCACCCTCTTCCGCCCGCTCCAACAGAGCATCCAGGTCCTCTCTGTAACGTTCATCATCAAGATGTATGTGTGTGTCGATTATCATATATCCTGTCCTTGTGTCTCTATCTTATCATCATCTGTTGGGCGTTCATCTCTCTTATCTCTTAGTCTACGCACATGCTGGATGTTGCGTATCATCAAAACAATAAAAAAGAGAGAGCCTGCCAGTGCCATCAGACCTACCGGGGTATTTCCGGCCATCATAGCATTAAAAGCAAAGATAGCCAGCACCACTGCTATTACTAGGCACATCGGGCACTCTCCAATAGCTCTTTTGCCAGCTCTCTCGCCTCAGGTGTGATGGTATCACCACTGACCATACGGGCTATCTCATCGATACGCTCCTCTTTACCAAGGAGTATCGCACGACTGACTTTCTCTTTAGTCACAAGAAAATGCTGCTGTCCCATAGCAGTAAGTTGGGGCTGATGAGAGACTACAAAGACCTGAAAGTAGGCACTAAGCTGACAAAGTACCCGTGCTACGCTCATAGACTCCTCACCACTGAGGTTGGCATCGATCTCATCAAGCATCAGCACACCACCTTGAGACTTCATGGTCTGTGTCTTTGCCGCAAGCAGTGCAAGACGAAGTCTGTTGAACTCACCAGCACTGACACTCTTCAAAGAAGTGCCCTGTAGCTCAAGTTCGACACTATCCTGACCCAGAGGTCCAAAATCACCTCGAGAGAGACTCAGCTCTGCGCCTTTAAGATAGAGCTGTCTCAAGTAACCGTTGAGTATCTCATTGACATCATATAAGACTTCACTGCGACTCAATGAGAGGGTGGTGACCAGTTCGATCAGCGTAGCATAACGACTATCTATCTCTTTTTGTAATGCACTTTTTCTGGAATCGAAATTATCATACTTCTCAAGCTCAGCTGCTTTTTGATCTCGGTAGTGCAGTGCCTTCTCAATACTTCCATAGCGCCGTTCAAGATCAGAAAGCTGTTCGAGTCTGTCAAGGACCTCTTCGATATTGATATCCTCTATCTCATCGAATGAGCGCCTTGCACTATCAAACTGGACCCGTAGTTCGTTCATCGCATCATCAAAAAAGGCACTCTCTATGTCCATGCTTTGCAGTGCCTCAGAGACAAGGTACTCCTGTTCAAAGATGGACTCTGCCAGTGTTATCTTCTCATCTGCCTTATCTTTCATGGAGAGGGCTTTCTTGATCTCGACAAGCCGCTCATACTCATTAGGCTCCGGAGAGATCTTATCGATCTTCTCTACCTCAAAAGCGGCAAACTCTCTCAGGTCGAAGATACGTTTCTCCTCACGTTCAAGCTCTGCCATCTCATGGCGTGCCCGATTATAGGTAGAGAACTCGACCTTATAATCATGGATCGTCGTAAGGTGTTCTGGCTTCTCAAGTGCTATCTGCGCATCAAACAGACCCAGCAGGCTCTCCTGCTCAAAATCACTGTAATCTTTCAGACTCAGGTGCCGTAGATACTGCTTGGAGATATTACGAAGTGCACGCTTTGAGACACTTTGGTTGTTGATGAAATAGCGCACGTTCTCCCGCTTGACCTGCTTGAAGGTATTGCGCTCTTCATTGACCAGACCTGTCAACTCCTCATCAAGTCTCCATGAGAGTGTGGACTCACCGATCTCCGCCAGGGGGTCATCAAAGCCGACAGAACCAAGGATCGAGCGCATCAACAAAGATTTTCCACTTCCACTGGGACCGGAAAAGACAATAAGGCCAGGGTCAAGCTCTAGCTCCACCTCATCAAAAGAGAGGCAGGCACGCATATAGAAACGTTCGATCATCCCTCACCCCAGCTAAGCTTCTCCTTAAGGACCTCAAAGTAGTTAAAATCTTTTCTATGTATCAGGTGGGCAGATTCAGCTGCGAGGTGTATCTCTATGCTGTCACCGTCACCAAACTCATAGATATCCTGTCCATCAATGATCGCCAGGGCACTTTTATCTGGTGTCTTGACCTCAATAGGAAAGTGACCAGGCATGACAACGGGGCGCTGAGTCAGCGAATGTGGTGAGATCGGTGTAAGTACAAACACCTGTGTCTGAGGAAAGAGGACAGGACCACCGGAAGAGAGGTTATAGGCAGTCGATCCTGTCGGTGTAGCGATGATGACACCGTCACCATAGTAGGTATTGAACGATCTGCCATCGACAAAGGTCTCAAGGTGGATCATCTTTGAGATGGTAGGTCGGGTAAGGACGATATCGTTAAAAGCTATCACACGTTTCTCACCATTGGCAGTCTTTATGGTCGCTTGGAGCATAGCACGCTTATCGATGCGATAGTCACCTCGTTTAAGCTTCTGGACAAACTCATCCAGCTCCATCGACGAGATGTCTGATAGAAAACCAAGTTTACCCGCGTGGATGCCAAGCACAGGCATCTGATACTTATAAGAGCGTCGCACGGTGGAGATAAGCGTCCCGTCACCTCCAATAGCGACAAGGATGTCACAACTTTGACAGAGCATATCGAACTCCTGTCCAAGTACACCGATCATACTCCCACTCGTACTGTCGATCACGGTGTCAATACCATGGACAGCGAAGACTGACTTCACGTGGAAGAACATACTTTTCAGTTCCGGTGTGGAAGGACGCAGGATGATGCCGACTTTAGTGATAGACTCAAGTTTCAAAAGCTGACCTTTATACGCTATTTAGATATCAGTCCAAAGCCGGTATGTTCAGGTCTCTGGTACTTCTCTCTGTTCTACGGATTATGTTATATTTGTGTCATTATAACCAAAACAGCTCATCAGCCAGGAGAAATATGGCTGTGTGCCTCAGTATGACTATTTTAAGTTCAGTCTGACATGTTCTTGTTGTGAGGGATTCAACTCACTCTGAGCATACTCTCTGTAGATGTCACTCTCAAAGAAGAACGCTGCGAGCTCACTGTCCATATGCCCCAGACCCACAACGGTCTCTATGATCGAAGCGATCTCGCTCATCGAGTTTGCTTTTTTATAGCTGCGATTCGAGGCGGAGAGTGCCTCAAAGAGATCGGCCAGGACCAAGATCCTGTCTTCAAGGGTGAGTTCATCACCCTTGAGCTGTCTGGGATAGCCGCTCCCGTCAAGTCGCTCATGATGATTACAGGCAATATCAGGGACACGCTGCAGTGCTTTTGGAAACGGTATGGCACTGAGTATCTCGACAGTGACACGGGCATGATCGATGATGATGTCACGCTCCTCATCAGTCAGTGTACCTTTACGGATCGAGAGGTTCTCAAGCTCATCACCTCTTATGAAATGGGTATCTACCCCATCAAGACTATAAGTGATCATCGCAAGTCTATGCAGATATTCGATCTTATCATCAGCAAGGAACTCACTGCCTACATTGGTCTTGCGAAGAAAAAGACGCATCGTATCAAGCTCAGCCAACTCCAGACTCTCACGCTCATGCAGGTCATCAGAGACAGCTCTGCCCGAACGCAGGTCATCAAGCTCACGCTCAAGATACTTTATCCTCACATCACGCTTGAGTATCTCGACACGCTCATCGATCAACTCGATCCTGTCAACGATCGTCTCGAGTTTATTACTTTTATCCATGATATACTCAGGTGTCGCGATCTTGCCTACATCATGCAGCAGAGCTGCAAGATGGATCTGTCGAAGGTCGTTCTCACTATAGCGCACCTCCTTATATATCCCCTTATCACTTCTGTCGATCGCTTTGGCGATCATATCTGCTATCTTGGCGACCCGTCGTACGTGCTCTCCGGTATGATGTGATTTAGTATCTATCGCCTTGGCGATCGTACGTATGAAGAGTTCGAATGACGCTTCAAGACCTTTGATAAGGTTGTTGTTGATGATCGCGACCGAAGCCTGCGAAGCCAATGCCTGAGTGCTCTCTTTATCGTGTTCATCAAATGTGACAGTCTCTCCACGCTTATCTTTTTTATTGATGAGCTGCAAGACACCTATTACTTCCTCTTCATGATCGAGTAGAGGTACTACTAACATCGACTGAGAGCGATATCCTGTGTTCTTATCAAAAGCCTTTGCCCCTGTAAAATCAAAATCACGATTATCATAGACATCATCGATCATGATAGTGCGCTTGTTCAATGCAGACAGTGCCGCGACCATATGGACATTTGGCTGAGCATCTTCCATATAGAGAGGAAGGTTTGGCCATACCACGTCACTGTGTCTATCATCAATATGGATGTTGAGCGTATCGTTGTGTGATATCTTAAAGACCAGTTCTTGTACTTCTGAATCGAGCATATAGAGTGTCACACCATCGGATGCAGTAAACTTCTTTGCCTGGTCGACGATCATCTCAAGCAGATGCGAAGGATCCTGTTCAGTCTGCATGGTCTGAGCGATCTTGAACAGGCTCTTGAGGTGTCCACTCTCACTAGTGCCTTTCTGAACGTTCTCTACGGCCTGACGCTTTTGTATTGGGGTGAAAAGGTCCAGTATATCACCTGTCTCAAGACGTTTTCCCCCATTTCTCAACAGACCGAGTTCGGTCAGCTCGCTATCTATCTTCTCTACAAAGAAAGGTTTTTGATGATAGGTGGAGATCTGCACGTCCTGTCGTCTCAGGCGTGAGAGCATCTTCTCCAGCAGCTTGGGTGTAAGATGTTTGCTCTTACCTGCGAGCACCTCCTTCTCCGACGAGAAGGAGACATCGATAAGCAGTGAGGTGATGGTGCTGTCGCTGTCTATAAGGTCAATAAGTGAATCATTGATATAGGTATCACCACTGAGGACAAAAGCCTGAGAGCCTTTTTGTACTTTATAACCGCAAGTAGGTACCGTGTGGTTTGCTTCGAGTACTGTTATCTCCACCCCCTCGATCGCTATGGTGTCTCCAAAACTCACA
>JAUWRZ010000031.1 GCA_030610325.1 Sulfurimonadaceae bacterium
CCTGAAAGATGATCGCACCATAGAGGTTGTCGACAGGGATATCGAAGAAGCCCTGGATCTGTCCGGCATGCAGGTCGATCGTGACGACACGGTCTATACCCGCAGTCTCATACATATCTGCTACAAGACGGGCTGTGATAGGGACACGAGGCGCCGCTTTACGGTCCTGACGTGCATAACCAAAATAAGGTACGACAGCCGTGATGGAATCCGCAGAAGAGCGGCGAAGTGCATCGGTCATGATCAGCAGTTCCATGAGGTTGTCATTTGATGGTGCACCGGTCGATTGGATGATAAAGACATCGCGTCCACGTACACTCTCAGAGATCTGAACAGAGATCTCACCATCACTAAAACGTTTTATTTCCGCTTTTGAGAGAGGTACATCAAGGTTTCTACACACATCCTGTGCAAACTTTGTACTTGAACTACCGGCAAAGATCTTATATCCACGCATAGGTCACCTTCAGGTTAGAATAGTTGTGGAATTATAGCGTGAAAATATGAGAGATGAGTTAAAAATATGCTCTGGGGCATATCAATTGAAAAAATGTTCCGCTAAGCTACAGAGTATCTACTACTCTTGACTTAGGCTATCCAACCGCCACCGATGAGCCGATCGCCATCATAAAAGACAGCTGCCTGCCCTTTTGCCACACCAAAGACCGGCTCTTTAAGCTCGACACTCGCGCTATCTCCACTGATCTCTACATGACAAGGTACCGCACGTGTCCGATAGCGGAGTTTGACCGTAGTATCAAAACTGATGCGATCATCGAACATATTGATATCTCTGAGATCTACGTGGTAACAGGCAAGTTCATCTTTGAGACCGACGACTATCTGATTTCTCTCCGGTATGATCTTGGTCACATAGTGCGGGTCATGTGCACCACGGACCGTAAAACCCTTACGCTTTCCGATAGTGTAGTGCATGTAGCCCTTATGTTCACCTACGACCTTACCTTCACTATTAAGGACCTCACCCGGCTGATCGACCTGAAGATGCTCTTTCAACACCTCCGTATAGGTCGTCTCGACAAAGCAGATCTCACTGGACTCAGCTTGTGAAGCAAAGGCTTCAAGACCTTTGATAGAGGCTGCAAATGCTTTGACATCGGATTTTTGACGGTTCCCCAGAGGAAAGAGTAGACGGGGAAGGATCTCTTTATGGATGTAGAAGAGGAAATAACTCTGATCTTTCGAATCGTCTTCTGCCTGGATGAGATACTCGCCATCCGTCTTCAGATAGTGACCCGTAGCTACATAGTCCGCACCTATCTCATCAGCAAACCTGACCATCTCACCAAATTTCAGGTTACGGTTACACAGCGCACAGGGGTTTGGCGTCTCTCCCTCTTTATAGGTCTCGATAAACGGGGTGACGACCTTCTCACGAAAGACATCCTGCAGATCAAGGATATGCAGCTTTACTCCAGCAAAATCAGCCGCTTTTTGTGCCCGTGCAAGATGGATCTCATGATAACCGGGTTTGGAATGCAGCTTCATATAGAGGCCTTCTACTTCGTACCCCTCCTCTTTGAGCAGCAGTGTAGTGACAGTGGAGTCGACCCCTCCGCTCATACCGATCAGGACTTTTTTTCGCATATTACCCATCACTTAGGAGTCTTTACCGCGCTTGATCTTTCGATGATCGAAGAACTCTGAAAGGCTCTTATAGTATTTCGTCGAGTCAAGCCCCTCCTCCTCAAGTTCATCGATCTGCTCAGCTATGGAGCTCTCGATCTCTCTGACGATCATCTTCAGATCATCCGTCACCGTGATCATATCGAGGTCCTCCTGGTCGATCATCCCCTCAGCCATCAGAGAGTTTCGCATGAACTTCATCAGAGGCTTATAGAACGACTCTCCAACGACAAAGATACGTACCCGTGCTATCTTCCGTGTCTGCGCAAGGGTCAATGCTTCGAAAAGCTCATCGAGTGTCCCAAAACCACCGGGAAAGATCACATAAGCGATGGAGTACTTTATGAGCATCACCTTACGGGAGAAGAAGTACTCAAAGTCCTGCTCTTTCGTCGTATAGACATTGGCAGACTGCTCCATAGGCAGATCGACATTAAGTCCGACAGATTCGACATCGGAGTGTTTGAACGCACCCTTGTTCGCTGCTTCCATGATACCGGGTCCACCACCGGTGATGACATTGAAGCCCTTATCTCCAAGCATATCACCTAATTTGACAGCCTTCTTATAATAATGGTCATCCACATCAGTCCGGGCACTTCCAAAGACAGTGACAGCCGGACCGAGGTCGCCGAGTTCATCAAAACCCTGTACAAAATCAGCGATGATCTTAAAGACGCTCCAGACATCGGCAGATTTATAATCCTTGACATATTTTTTGGCTAAAAGCTGTTGATTGTGCTTACGACGTTCCATGCCAGACCTTTCCATGACTTATGCCTTTAATTGATTCAGTCTTTCGCGTCTGGAACCGATAGTAGTGATCTGTATGCCGAAGTTACCATCGACTATCACTACTTCTCCCTGCGCGATCACTTTATCATCCACCAGGATATCAAGCGGATCGTTTGCCAGCTGATTAAGCTCTATCACTGAACCGATATCCATACTCAACACATCTTTAAGTAGCATCCTCTTATGACCGATACGTACTCGTACCGGTAGTTTTACATCCATGATAAGCCCGATATTGTTCAACTCAGACTCATCAAGTTCATGTTTTACCGGTTCGAACTCATCACTGTCAGACGAAAAAGCATCTCGCTCCATAGCTGCCATCGGCGCAGGCTCATCACGCACAGATGACGCGTTGAACATCCCTTCGACACGCTCATCGACTATAAACATCATAAGTGCTTTTATCTCGTTGAGCATGAAGTCATAGACGAACATACGACTATAGCCGTTAAGGTCGACTTCACCGTCTTCGGAGATGAACTCGATATCCTCGACTTTCAACGACACCTGTGCTATCTCTTTTTGTGCACTCAATGATGTCGAGACGGCACCGACTATGTTTGAGACGATCTCCTTTGCAGCATCGATATCATCCTCATCCATCGTCTCCTTGCTCTCACCCTCGCCCCCAAGCATCATATCACTCAGCGCAGTAGCCAGTGATGGAGGCAGGACCACCATCGCCTTTCCTTCACCGTTGACATCGATCCGTATCAGTGACGTCGGAGGGATGATATTTGAGACCATAGAGATAGGTTCAGACTCTTTCAATATCAGAGTAGGAGCTATACCCGTCAAGCCCTCTATCGTAGCTATCGTCTCACTCTCAAACAGCTTCATAAACTCAGTCATTGATCGACTCCTCTTCTTCGTCTTCCATTATGGACTCACTCGCTTTATATCCGGAGAACTGTACCTTTCGCTGCATCTCAAACTCCTTAAGTGCACGCTTGACAGCATCTTTTTCCGAATCTATCAACTCCGTGACCTGGATCGACTTTCTAAAGCGCCGTAGGCCGATCTCGCCTTGAAAACGTACTTTCCCATCGACGCTGAGTGTGACGAGGTCGTTCGCAGGTGTATCCAGCCGGACGATATCACCTTCATTGAGGTCCAACAGTTCCCCTACACTCATCGCAGTATGACTCAATGTCGCTTCGATATTGACGTTCGCACCTCCAAGAAGCACCTGAAGCTCCTTGTTCCGGCTCTTTTTCGAACTGGTCTCATTAAGCATAAGGTCCCGACTTGCCAACTTGGGCAGTACCGGTTCAAGCGCGATGACCGGATAGCAGATGTTCATCATGCCAGAGCTGTGTCCGATGATGATCTCCATGACGACCATGACGACTATCTCGTTCTGTGCTACTATCTGTACCACATTCGGACTCGACTCTTTAGACTCGACAGCAGGAAAGAGCTCTATTACCGGGCCCCAGGCCTCTTTTAGAGTCGACATCATCACCCGTAAGATCGTCTCGAACAGACTGAGCTCTATATCGGAG
Source organism: Sulfurimonadaceae bacterium (assembly GCA_030610325.1). GTDB lineage: Bacteria > Campylobacterota > Campylobacteria > Campylobacterales > Sulfurimonadaceae > BB26. The sequence continues at coordinate 3,951 of JAUWRZ010000031.1, forward strand.
AACTCCCGACTCGACTCAAAAGGCTCACCCTTTCCGCCAAGCAGTCTGTCAAGCATGGGAAAAGCGATGGAGGGGTTGATCTCAAGGACACCGTTACCCTCAAGTGGTTTCATCGAAAAGACATTGAAACTCGTTGGATTGGGCAGTGACATCAAAAACTCACCGTAAGTCATCTGATCGACTGAGTGTAACTGTATCTCGACAATAGAACGCATGATCGCAGATATCTGTGAAGAGAGTGAGCGCGCCATCTTGTCATGAATACCGCGAAAAGCACGAAGCTGCTCTTTAGAGACACGATTGGGACGTTTGAAATCATAGAGCGTTATCTGACGGGAAGGGTAAAGCGTCTCCTCCGTCTCTTCAAGGGCGTCATCTCCCTCATCATCCACAACGTCGAGAAGGGCATCGATCTCTTCTTGGGAGAGTATATCAGCCATCGTCTTCTCCTACTGCTTCACGGATCTTTCGTATGACTGATTTATGGATCTGAGAGATCCTCGACTCAGTGATGCCAAGTATCTCACTGATCTCTTTAAGTGTCAACTCTTCAAAGTAATAGAGCTGTATGATCATCTGCTCACGCTCGTTATAGCGCATCAGGACTGACTTGATGACCTCTACAAGCTCTTCTCGTTCGATCCTCTCTAGTGTAGCACCGGAATCACCTTCATTAAGTTGATCATGCAGTGGCATCACCGTGTAGATATCTGACGCAATACGCGCTTCATGGATCTTGTGCTCCTCATGTCCGAGTATCTCTGCGAGTTCAGAGTCGCTTGGTTCTTGGTCATGTTCGAACAGATGGATCTCTACAGCACGATTGATCTCTTTCACAAGGCGCCTGTTGGAGCGACTAAGGATGTCCAGTGATCGTAGGTAGTCAAGCATAGCGCCATAGACTCGTGTCTTGGCATAACCCCAAAACGAATCGTTCTGCTTCTCATCATAGCGTCGTGCCAACTTTACAAGTTCTTCTGTGCCTATCGCTGAGAGATCGACATAATCGACTGAACTTGGCAGCCGCTCTTTGAGTCTGAACGCCATGGCTTTGACAGCAGGCAGGTACTGTAACGCTAGCTGGTCCTCTTGATGTTTCAACTCTGCTGAGTAGATATCTGCTCCGCTCATCTTATCTTCCCTGTCATAGCATCCATGTCTATCTGCGGATCATGCTCCATCGACTTCTCACGCTTGTCGATCTCATGCATAATACGGTCGAGCTCATGCTCATGTCTCTGTTTTGGAAACTGGTCGGTCCTGAGCGTAAGCGTACGAAAATAGAAAGCTACACTAAGATGCGCGAAAAGATAGAAGAACCCGGTTATCATAAAAGTATAATAGAGAATACCGTTGGGAGTCTCTGCTCGAAAAAGAGCAAAGAGAATCCCTATAAAAAAACCCTGTACGGTGAAAAAATAGATGAAATTGACACCGCGCATACGCACACCTCAGCTTTCTAAAAATGCTCCATAAGACGTTTGAACAGGCCGCTAAGGCCGCTGTCTTTAGAAGTGACTAGCACATTACGTTCCAATCTCTGCACCAGCTTCTGAGCGATCTTCTCAATATCGCGACTTGGCTGTGAAGCAGGATAGGTCTCTACAAAAAGTGCACGCTGTTTGACAGAGAACGCGACCTTCTGATCCAGGTTGATCTTGCCGATCAGAGAGAGATTCAGTTTCTCGCCTATGTTCACTTTGGCGACCTTGCGGATCTTCTCAAATACAGCGACCGCCTCTTTCTCGCTTCGGACCTGGTTCATGATGACATTGATATCATCGCGGGCTCGGGCTGTGATCTTAATTGTAGCATAAGCATCAGTAATAGCTGCCGGATCAGGGACTGTCACGACGATAACATCATCCGCAGCACTCAAAAAGAGCTGAATATGTTCACCGATCCCTGCGCCCGTATCGATGACCATGACATCCAGGTCATCAAGTACATTTGCCTCTTCCATAAACCGTTCGAACAGTGATGCGTCAGAGTACTTCAATATCTCTTCACCACTCTCACCCGGGATCAGCATCAGGTTCTTGTTGATAGGTATCAAGATATCAGAGACTTTTGCCTCACCCCGCAACACATGCAGGATGTTCTTCTTGATCTTGACATTGAACATCACGTCCAGAATAGCCAGACCTATATCCGCATCGAATATAGCTACTTTCAGCCCGCTTCTCGACAGTGTCAGAGCAAGGTTTGAGCTGATAGTACTCTTACCTACCCCGCCCTTACCGCTGGTGATCGCGATAAAGCGTGTCTTCACCCCTGAACTCTTCGTGTTCTCCGAGACCAGTCTCTCCAGTTTTGCTGCCTGATGTTCCATCATGCTCTGCTCCGGTTAAATCCATTTAAGAGACAATCGATCAGAAAATCACTGCTTGCGACGACGAGGTCTTCAGGGACCTCCTGTCCTACCGAGAAGTAACTGATAGGTTTGCCGGTCTCATAAGCCAGTGAGAAGATGTTACCAAATCCACGTGTCTCATCAAGTTTGGTAAACATCATCGTATCGATCCCCAGCGTCGAGAAGTTGTCATACGTCGCCTTCAAGTCCTCGAACTTTATCGAGCTTGGCATCACCAATACTACATCGATGTTAAGTTCACTCTCTGCCTGTAGGCACTCATAGATCTTCTCGATCTTCTCTTTATCGTAAGGTGATGAACCCATCGTATCGATCAGGATGAAGTCACAATAGTGCAAAGAGCGCAATGCACTGGCAAACTCCGGAGGATCGACGACTGTCTCTATGCCCAGTTTCATCATACGGGCATACTGCATCAACTGGTCGACCGCACCGATACGATAGGTATCGAGGACAATAAGCCCTACCTTGTAGTTCTTCTCCATCAGATAGGAGTAACGCGCCGCCAACTTGGCGATAGAGGTCGTCTTGCCTACACCGGTCGGACCGACAAGCATGATCGCCTTCTTGACCGGCGTACTTGGCATACTCTCACGACGGACCGGGATCATCTTGCGAAGCAGTGTCTGAAAATAGCGTTTGACTGACTCTGAGTTCTCACGCATCTTCAACGGCATATGCTCAAAGGTAAGTTGCATGATGCCATCAAGATGCTCTTTTTTCATACCACTTTGCAGGGCCAGTCTATAGATCTCTGCAAATTCCGGTGGAATAGCTGTCTCCAGATTGGGACTGCGTTCATCCCAGAACATGTTCTGGATCAGCTTGATCTTGTCTCCAAGCTTCTCGATCTCGGTACGGATCTGCTTAAGTTCGACCGGTTCAGCCTTCGGTGATGAGAGAGATGGACTCACCTCGGTCACTTCTGCTATCTTCGATATCTGCTTGGCTGCCTCGGAGATGTTGAACATCACATCACTACTCTTCTGCGTAAGCGGCTGCTGTCTCGTAAGTGGAGGCTGTTTCTCGAGCGAGGGCTTTATCTTCTCCTCTTCGATACCGACGACGATCTCATAGAGCGGCATCTTACCCAATGCCTTCTTCTGCAGTTCACGTGTCTCGATAAGCATCGCATCCTCACCGACCTCAAGCTGCGCTTTTTGCAAAGCCTCTGCCGGTGTCTTACCGCTGAATGTCAGTATCTTCATCTCATCGTCCCTGAATGTTCAAACATCTATCGATCCCCTGAAGTGGTATCACTACACTCTCCCGCTCATGCCAGTGTGGATGCGGCACGACAAGGTCTGCTCTGTTTATGACCCTGCCATCAAAGAAGAGGATATCAAGGTCCAGCGTCCTTGGAGCGTTCGCAAAACTTCGTCGCCGTCCAAACTTTTTTTCCAGACGCAGTAGAAAACGCAAAAACGCTCTCGGCTGCATCGATGTGGAGATAGCCAGCACCGTGTTATGAAAATCATCCTGTTCGAGATAACCAAAAGGAGGGTTTTTCAAAATGGGACCCGTTGCCAGGACATCGACGTCTTTGGCATGTCGCAGGTGGGTAAGCAGATGATGAAAACGGCGTCTCACATCTCCGATATTCCCCCCTACCCCGACTACTGCCGTATGACGCAGGCAGCTTTTTGACGAGATGCACATGGGGAACTCTCTGTCTCTGTAAAGCGTCAGCTTCGGTGAAAGCTTACGCTTGAGTGCCACTTGCTTAGGCCTTGGCCTTCTGTGCTTCCTGCATCGCCTTGATCTCGTTTAAGATCTGCAGCATCCCGACCATCGAGAGATGATAACCAAACGGACCAAAACCGACCAGTGATGAAGCACACACCGGTGCGATCATACTCTTTTGTCTAAACTCCTCACGGCGATAGATATTGCTGATATGGACTTCGATCGTCGGCAGGTTTACCGCTGAGATCGCATCACGAATAGCGATGGAAGTGTGCGTATATGCCGCAGGGTTGATGATGATACCATGAGCTTCACCATAACACTCCTGGATCTTATCGACGATCTCACCTTCAAGATTACTCTGAAAAAACTCGATCTCAAGGCCGTTTTGACCGGCAAAGTCTTTCATCTGGGCATGGATCTGCTCAAGTTTCATCGGTCCGTAGACCTGCTGCTCACGAATTCCCAACATATTGAGATTTGGACCCTGGATCACTACGACTTTCATTGTGTACCTTGTTATCTGATTTTAAAAGAGATTATAAATGGTTTCTGATTGTAAAGAGCTAAAAGTGCACAAAGAGCGTGAGGATATATCTCTGATAAGGACCTTTTGTTCATCTATACGTCAGTACCCTGCCATCTCACAGGCTCCTCTGTTCAGAAGAACTCAATACCATCATCCTCACTCTCAACAGGCGGCATCAACATAAGCTCAAGCTGTGCGATACTGCTAAGCAGTGTCTTGTCCAGATAGTGGATATCCTCCGCACTCTGCTCGATCAGTACCGACTCTTTCCAGTGCTGAAGGTCCGTGATGATCGCCTTTAAGTAGATAGCGATAGAGTCCATGGGACTCTCTTGCGTCGAGGGAGCATCCTGATCACGTAACAGGTTTGTAAGGACGTTGATAGTGTAGGCCAACTCACCAAACTCCATCAACAGGTTCAATGCCCGTGAGTACTGTTCAAACAGAGTGACGATGTTATGGTACATCTCATCGCTGATCGTCTCATTGAACTCAAGCTGGTAAAGGACGTCACTCTCAAGCTCATTAAGTTCATCGATCAGTTCACGATCGACCTCGACATCAGCGGCAAACTCGACAGCAGAGGTGACCTTGATATCGCTTAAGGTCCCACTTACGACTTTGAGCTCTTCAACAGCATCCTCATCAGTCACAGTACTGGGCAACAGACACGTCTCTGGTCTGATGACATCAAAATAGTAGAGTTCCGTATACTCTTTGATGACCCCTTCAAAGTTAAGGTCCATCAACAAAGCAGCTTCTTCAAGAAGTCCCTGATCTAGCAGTCCCTCTTTCTGAAGCAGAAGCAGCAGACTGTTTTTGAGGTTGACACAGATGATAAAGACATCATGCAGTGGTATCTTCTTCTTTTTAAACAAGATCAACATCACCCCGATGACAGGACAGTTCCCAAGGTCATTTCGACCCTGGACGACCCCGATGGCATAGTCGACCACTTTCGAACCAAAGAACTTTGCAAAGAAATCACACTCAATATCGTGTAAGACAAGACGCTCTTTGACATCTGCGACGTCAAGCCACGCTGCCAACAGTTCATCCGATCGTGCTTCGATGATATCTATATGGCTCAAAAGATGTTCTAAGTCCTTTGACATCCTGACTCCCTCTTTAGTACTTTAGTAGCAGATCTCTCTAAGAACCGATCTGTTTGACTTCTTCAAACAGGTCGATGATGACTTCAAAGACTCCGGAGTGATCAAAGCTACCATCAGCAGCTTTTGCCGCATACTCCATCTCTTTACAATGTTCAGAAAACGCATTTAACTGTAGATTACCTGCTGAACCTCTAAGCGAGTGTGCTATCAGCATTATCTGTTCATAGTCACTCTCTGCGATGGCAAGATAGAGCTTCTCAAGCAGCTCCTCACACTCTTCGATAAAGGCGGAAAGGATCATCCTGACATGACTCTCTTTGATACCCATCGCTTGTGCCATAGTGCTTATCGTCTTCACAGAAGGGGCTGCCTCTACTTCTGCTGCTTCAACATCTGCTTCTGGAGTATTCGATGTCACAGCTACGGTCGTCGTATCAGGAAGGAGATACTGCTGTAAGAGCTGTTTAAGCTCTTCGCTATTGATCGGTTTGGCTAAAAAGTCATCCATCCCTATCTCAAGGAAGTACACACGTTCTTCCTCGAGTACATTGGCTGTCAGCGCGACGATCGGAGTATGCTTAAGCTCATTGGTCTGCTCATGTCCCAATATCAGCTTAGTCGCTTCGACCCCACCCATATGCGGCATCTGGTTATCCATCAAGATCAGATCAAACACTCCTGAGCGAAACTGATCGACAGCTTCTTTACCATTATTGGTAAAGACTACTTCCAATCCATACTCATCAAGGTAGATCTTGAGCAGCTGTTGGTTAGCATGGTTGTCTTCAGCTACCAGTACTCTACCCTTTAACTGCAGCGATATCGTTTTATCATCAAGTGTAGGAAGATACTTCTTTTCATGTAAGGCAGTGTAGACTTTTTGCGCATTAAGTGGGAAAGTAAGCTCATCTATACAGGGGTGGTCATCATAAAAACTGCTGTGCATCGGCATGAAAGCGATCACTTTGGCATCAATATGGGTGATGATATCGAGTGCGTCCTCACTGACAGTCTCCCCATTGAAGACAATACAGTCAAACTTCCTCTCCCCCAACTGATGTATATGTTCGATACTATCGATGCCAAATGCCTTCAGATAACGTTCTATCAAAGCAAATCGACTCTTCTCACTCTCATCCTCAGCTGAGTGAAGCAGTGCCACCGTCATCACTTTGACCGATCGACTTTCGCGGTCCATCCTATCAGCACACATCTTGACAGGTAACATCAGCTCAAAGCGTGAACCCATATCGACTTTGCTCTTGACTATGATCCTACCATCCATCAATTTGGCCAATTTGTTGGATATAGAGAGTCCCAGACCTGTCCCGCCAAACTTTCTGGAGGTAGAACCATCAGCCTGTTCAAAAGCATTAAAGATGGAAGTAAGCTGCTCTTTTTTTATCCCTATCCCACTGTCCTTGACAGCGATATCGAGCATCCCGGTCATCTCATCTAGACTCACATCTACCTCGATCACCCCCTCTTCAGGTGTGAACTTCACGGCATTACTCAACAAGTTGTTCACGATCTGCTTGATGCGAATACCATCGGCGATGATGCAGGAGGGGATCTTCGGGTCAATATAGGTCAAAAAGGTGATGTCTTTCTCCTGCATCTTCGCGGCAAATAGCTCAAATACACTGCTAAACTCCGCAGGCAGAGGAAAGTCATGGGGATCGATCTTAAAATGCCCACTCTCGATCTTTGAGAAGTCAAGGATATCATTGATGATATGCAGTAACGACTGACTGCTTTGGTAGACGATATCAAGTTTCTCCAATGCTTTTGCATCCTTAGTCGTCTTTATCAAAAGTTGGACAAAACCCATGATCGCATTAAGCGGTGTACGGATCTCATGACTCATATTGGAGAGGAACTCCTCTTTGGCTTTCTCCGCCCGTTTCGCAGCAGCGACTGCCTGCGCAAACTTGGTCACGTCGTAACGCATCGCAATATATTCGACGATATTGTTCTCACGGTCAAGGATAGGGATGATCGTAGCATCCACAAAATAGGGAGTGCCATCTTTCTTACGGTTTTTGATCGTCCCTTTAAAGATCTTTTTAGCTTTGATCGTCTTCCATAGCTTCTCGTACAGAGCTGAACTCATATCCGGATGACGGACGATGTTCTGCGGCTTACCGATCAACTCATCTCTCGTATAGCCCGATATCTTCAAAAAGGCAGAGTTGACATAGGTGATGATGCCCTCTGTATCCGTCTTCGAGACGATAGCACTTCTATCGATGACTTTTTGGTACTCATTAAAAAGCTGTAGCTGATCCTCAAGACTCTTGTTCCCTGATAAAATAGAGCGGTTAAATCGGGTGATGATGTTATGATAGACCTGACTGGAAAGCTTTTGAAACTCGATGACAGATTCGATATCACCTGGAAACGACCCGATCAACCTCCTTATC
>JAUWRZ010000208.1 GCA_030610325.1 Sulfurimonadaceae bacterium
CATCCGTCCAAAGAGTCGGCAACTGTTTAGACGGATGACTACTCCTGTACACATAAACTTCCTATTGCAATAAAGGTCGTATTGACGTGAGAGGGGACACAGCGTCGCCAGTCGTACCTCCTGGACTAGCAACTGTCCCGCACAGTAAAGCCGTTGTCGTCAGGGATGTTAAGTTGAGAAGTAGTTAGTAAGAGAATTGATAATAAATAGATATTTTGAAGAGTGTATGTTTGGATTGTCTTAGATGATGTGTTAGTCAAAGTTGTAAAGAATCGAATTTGACCTAAAATAGGATGCTATCAAGAGATTATCCCTAAAAGTCAATATGATAGCTAATTATCTATCCATTTGAAGATATCAAGCATTGCGATAGTCTCTTTTTCTTCATCTATCAAATAAGGTATTGTGTAACCTTTAAAGATCAGATCTCTAATGTTCTCATTCTGATGATAGAGAGACTTTCTAAACTTATAAGGAAAGAGTCCTAGATCATTTATCTGCTTATCAAGCTCATTTCTAACAGTCAGCGATTTTTTTCTACTATCTTTTGAAATAAAACTCATTATGCCTTGTAACGATCGAATGTACTGTTTTCGTCTAATAAGGATCAATCAAAGACTTTTTGTAAATTCATTCATCTGATCTTCATAATCATCACTATTTACAAATTCACCTGAAGCACTATAATATTCATCAACCGCTTTACTAACTCTTTTTTTGGCTTCATCGCTTGAAATAGCCGGATATCCGTCATCCATCATATTAAAAAGGAATTCTCTGAATTTAGCTTGTATATTGATATTGCGCTTTTTGATATCTTCATATACATCATCTTGCAATTGTAATTGTATAGTATGCATAAATATGTCCTCTTCACTGATCTAATATTGTAGCATAATATCGTTTTTGCTAAAAATTCAAATCCTTTCGGAAGTAAAATAGGATTAGACTGACAATAGTCAACATATAGCGTATTTAAGGGATTGATCAAAGTCTATTGGATGGTTTGAGATGATATGTTGGTGGAGCTGTGGAGAATCGAACTCCAGTCCAAAAACAAGCTACTGATGGCCTCTACAAGCTTAGAAAGGTCGTTTAAGTTTGATTCTGCTTCGTACAACCTGCAAAACTACACAGAACGAGCCTCAGGGATTCATCCTTACGCTGAGACAGACGTAAGACATAGCTACATAAGGGTTATACTTCGAGCCCTGAGTATCTAGCGTCATCAGGTGAAGCAGCCCGCCTCTTTCGAGGGGTTAAAGACTTATGCTACTGCGTAAGCTGGGCGGTAATTTGTGTTGTTTGCGTTTAAGCAATTTTGAGCCGTATAACGGAAATGCTCAGTCCGGCTTGCAACCAAAAGCCACTTGCTCCTGTCGAAACCAAGTCAGCCCCAATCGTTTATGGAGTACAACTATACCATAACTCCGAAGATCACGCAAGATCTATGCGCAGATCTTCACCAAAAACATCCGGTACTATCTTGTCATCACATACCTGGAGGCGTGTTTAATACATTAGCCAGGGAGATACTCTCAGGAAGATGTTCAGAGTCTCTCTCGAGCATATTTATCTTTCTGATCATCCGACGGCTATCTGTCGAACTGAGAAATGCAGTCACATCATCGACTGACAGTGGCCTGCTCATCAGGTAACCCTGGACTTGATCACACCTTAGGTCGCGCAATGTCACCAGTTGAGACTCCTGCTCCATTCCCTCAGCGATGACACGCATACCCAGAGCATGCGAGAGGCTGATAAGACCACTGACAATAGAGACATCATGGATGTCATTTGGAAAATCCTCCATGTAAGAGCGGTCAATCTTCACCCAGTCAACAGGGAGTTTTCGTAGATAATCAAGTGATGAATACCCCGTACCAAAATCATCTAAAGCGATCTGGAAACCAGCTGAATGTAGTCTGTAGATAGTATTGATCACATTATCAAGTTGTTTTAACAGTGCCGTCTCAGTCAACTCCAGGACAATGGACTCCGGTGAGACTCCCGTCTTACTGACGATATCAAGGATATCTTCTACCAATTCAGACTGTTCAAACTGTACTGCTGATAAGTTGATGGACATCTGCAGATGAGGGTGACCATCTGCCTGCCAAAGCTGCAGTTGACGACAGGCTGCTTCGATGACCCATGCACCGATTGGCTTGATCAGACCGACACGTTCAGCGATCTCTACAAAAGCATCAGGAGAGACCATACCCAGTTCCGGATGTCTCCAGCGTATAAGTGCCTCCAGTTTCTCGACTCGCCCCGTCTTCATACTCACGATAGGCTGGTACTCAAGATAGAGCTCTTCACGTTCGAGCGCCTGGTGAAGCTGACTCTCTATCTGTAACTCTTCCTTACAAAGGGTGTTCATCTCCTGATCATAGAAGATCGAGACACCTTTACCCTCTTTAATAGCAGCTTGAAGAGCCAGGTTGGAGTTGGCCAGCAGTACCTCCGGATACTCTCCATCAGCGGGATAGATACTCGTTCCGATATTAGCTGTCATCACTATCTCATTACCATCGATCTCTACCGGGGCAGTAAGCTCTTTAAGTACACGACTGATGGCCCGGGTAGTGGTCACTGCCTGTTCAATATCTGAAAGAATAGCGATAAACTCACTATCTGATGAATGTGAGAGTGTCATGTCTTTGTGCGTATTGGACTCAGGCATAACGGAGTCTGATGAGCGCAATGTCTCTATGATGCGTTGAAAAGCGATACTTCTCAACTTTTCTGCTGAAGCATAACTAAGTGTGTTTTTGATAGTCTGGATCGTATCAATATAGATAGTCATGACGGCCAGGTTTGTCTTACTGCGCTGAGCCAGATGCAGAGCTTGTGTCAATCGGTCAAAGACGACGATGCGAGCCGAGTCTCCCATCTTATCAAAGACTTTTAACGGGATCTCTCCAGATCTCTCTATGAGTCCCATCTCGACTAATGTGATCGACTCCTTCGTATCACTGTCTACTGTATCAGTTTCACTCTCTTCTATTGTCTTGTTCTCACTCTCTACTCTGCAAGAGGGAGTATGTGGCACAGAAGGTACGACCAGGCTCTCCTCTTCGCTATGATCAAGGTCCATCTGTGAGTGACGCACTACCCGGTTACGGCCGGACTCTTTGGCGACATAAAGGGCCTGGTCTGCCAGATCTACCAGCTTATCCCCATCCCAAACACCGGACTTCGTACTGGAGACACCGAAACTCGATGTGATCGCCAGATCATTTGGAAAGCCCTCATGTCGCTCTTCTATGAGAAGCAAACGTACCCGTTCTGCGACCTCTACTGCCTCAGACTCACTCATCCCAGGCAGTACGACGACAAACTCCTCGCCACCATAACGACCGACGAGGTCCTCAGATCGCCCTACCTCCTGTAGTATCTTTGCGACGACTTTGATGACTATGTCTCCAACACCATGACCATAATTATCATTGACTAATTTAAAATGATCGATATCAGTCATGATACAGCTTAATACATCCGAGTGTTCGCGTGTCTCGATCAGCAGACTGCCCATGCCTTCAAAGAGTGCCCGTCTGTTCAGCGCATGGGTCAACGGATCACGAGTCGCCAGCTCTACCAACTCAAGGTTTTGACGACTGATCTCATCTTTACTTTTTTCCAGTCTCTCCAGAAGCTGTGCAAGTTCTCTATTCTTTTTCTCTATCTCTGTGACATCATCTATGGTCACGATAGCCCCTTTGAGCTTCTGATCAGGTGTCTTGATAGGAGAGGTATTGATATTGAAGGCCAGGGTCCCATGGTTGACTGTCTTTAAATGGATCTGCGTGACCGGCGGGGTCTCCTTCGTCTCAAAGAGAAGCGTCCAGGGGAACTTCTGTGTTCCCAATGAGACAGGATCACTCTCCATCTCCCATCCCAGACTAGAGAGATGTTTACCGACAAGGTCCTCTTCTAATAGACCCAGTTTTTTCTTGAGCGAAGCGTTCATCAAGACGATTCGCTCACTGGTATCGAGGATGACCAGACCTTCTGTCAATACATCCAGTGCAGAACGCACCCGGTCAGGCACTACTGAGCTAGGGTCCAACTCACTTAACACCCGTTTTAAAAAGAGCCAATAAGCTATAAACCCAGAGACAAAGATGAACAGCACCATCGCTGCAAACGATCGTCCTGTAAACATATCGGTCCAGACCGTACCAAGTGGTATGAAGCTTAGTTCAAGTGTCCCCCAACGACCACTCTGAGCAAAGATAGGCACCTGGACGTGTTCAGCGGTCGAACGGTTGTCATCTCTGGCTGTCCAGTGCGTTGTGTGCTCATCAGATTGCATAACGATCGTCCCTGTATCAGACCGCAGTCCAACCGAAAGGATGTCTTCGTTATGATCGACTATGATGTTCAACAGCTCAGTCGCCTGTTCCATCCGCTGCTGTCCGACCTCAAACGTTACCTGTATGGCTAATGACTCTGCCATTGTCTTTCGTGCCTCGATCTGAGACTGCTTTTGGTTAGGTACCAGACCCAACAGGTCACCTATTAGTAAAAGGCTAAGTGTCAATAGTAACAATCCGATCGTGATCTGCAGGATCGGCGAGATAATACGCATGCTAAGTCTCATCTTTATCTATCCTTATCAAATAGTCTCTCAGCCCTGTCGGCTTCTTTGGAGCTCTTACTCTCCTCTTCACTCTCACTGGAGGCAAGCTCCATCTCCTCTGACTCTGAGAGCACAGAGACTGGGTCG
>JAUWRZ010000172.1 GCA_030610325.1 Sulfurimonadaceae bacterium
GGATATCGCTCTCTATCATCTCTTCGGGGATAGCACCGACATAGTGTGTGACATACTTACCGTCTTTATACATCACCATCAATGGAATAGGGAACTGCTGGCCGACATGGATGGCTGAAGCGATGATACGTGAGAGTTTGATGTTGTCTTTGCTGTGAGTAAGTGTGTAGTCCGCACCGTAGGTCTCTCTATACTCCTGGAGTCTCGCATCGGTCATATCCTCTTCTATGGTCATACCAAGGATAAGCAGGTCATCAGCGTATTTTCTCTGTAGACTGGCGAGATGGGGCGCTTCTGCACGACATGGAGGACACCAGGTCGCGAAGATATCATAGATGATGACTTTCCCCTGGTGCTCTTTTAGCACGAAGTTCTCTCCCTCTTTTACTACGGTGTAGCTTTGGTCTTTAAGATCGCGAAGTGTGTACTCGTTGGAAGAGATCATACTGTTGAGTGCTGCTGCCTCCTCCTGTGGGGTATCACTGCTGCAACCTTGGAACAATAAAAGTAGCGTAGTCGCCGTGAGAAGAAGTGTTTTTTTCAGCATTTATGACCTTTTGGATAAAATATGCGAAATTATACCAGACCAAAGAGGCCAGTACTGAAACGAGATCATATCAAGATGGACAAAGCAGCGTTTAGAGACTATTGTCTGAGTAGACTTAAGTCGTCGACCAAGCACAATAAACGTTATAAAGAGGCGCTGCTTGAGAGTATGCTGTATGCGCTGATCAAAGAGGCTAAAGCAAGCCAGATATTGCTCTACTGGCCACTCCCTTTTGAAGCAGACCTACGCAGGCTGACACGGCGAATACGAAGGCGCGCAGAGGTTTATATACCGTTTATGGAAGGTGACAGTTTTAAGATGGTACCATTGAGATTGCCGCTGGAACGTAAGCGATTTGGGATTTACGAGGCGGGAAATACGTATAGAAAAATTAAAAATATTGATATTGCTGTAGTACCAGCCGTCGGTGTAGATGCCGATGCACGCCGAATAGGATTTGGAAAAGGGATGTATGATCGTTTCTTTTCCACATTGAAAGAAAGACCTACAATATATTTTGTGCAGCTAGAACCTTGCTTGAGTCAAAGAGATATATGTGACGATTTTGATATTTCGGCTGATGTATTGGTGACACCAACGGTGTGTTACAGCAAGATGGGGACAGAACATGTTAAACGAAATACTCTTAGGCGGGGGCATTGCCACGCTAAGCGGAGTAGTCGGTTTTCTCATCTCTAAAAAAATAACGTCTTCAAACTTTGAGATCTATGTAGAACAGGCAAAAGCAAAAGCAAAAGCGATCGAGAACGAGGCGGAGATGATCCTTCATCGTACAAACCTCAGATCGCAGGAGATGGAGCTAAAGTCTAAAAAACATTATGACGAAGCCGCTGATCTGGCGAAGCGTGACCTTTCCGAGCGGGAAACACGTATAACTCTTGAGGAGAACAAGTTCTCTGAACGTAAGGCAGAAGAGCAGGAGAAATCTACTCGTGAACGTGATAGACTTGATAAACTGCGTCTGAGTCTGGACAGAAACGAACAAACGTTAGAGAAACTGAAGATCGATTACGAGACGCGTCTCGATGAGGCGATGAGACATATAGAAGGAAGTGCGGGATTGACCCGTGATGAGGCGAAGAAGATCCTGCTTGAGCAGGTAGAAGAGCGTTCACGTGCAGACATAGCACATATCGTACGTCGTTATGAGAACGAAGCAAAGACAGAGGCAAAACGCAAAGCAAACTATATACTGGCGCAGGCCACATCACGTTTTGCCGGAGAGTTTGCATCTGAACGACTGATCAATATCGTCCATCTCAATGATGATGAGCTCAAGGGCCGTATCATCGGGAAAGAGGGGCGTAATATCAAGACCCTTGAGATGCTGCTTGGTGTGGATATCATCATCGATGATACACCAAATACGATCATGATCAGCAGTTTCAATCTTTATCGTCGTGCGATCGCGACGAAGACACTGGAGCTGTTGATAGAAGATGGTCGCATCCAGCCCGCACGTATCGAGGAGATCTATGAGAAGGTGACAGAGGAGTTTGAAGCCTCTGTCTTGCATGAGGGTGAGGAGATCTTGTTTGAGATGGGCCTTGGAGCGATGCCAGAGGAGCTTACAAAGCTGCTTGGACGGTTACGTTACCGTGCAAGTTATGGTCAGAACGCACTGGCGCACACACTCGAGGTAGCGAACCTTGCAGGGATCATGGCTGCAGAGCTGGGTGGAAATCCGCTGCTGGCTAAACGGGCAGGCTTGTTGCATGACATAGGCAAATCACTGACACATGACCATGAAGGCTCACATGTCGACCTTGGTGCGGAAGTGTGTCGTCGTTTCCATGAAGACCCGGTAGTGATCAATGCGATCTATGCGCACCATGGCCAGGAAGAGATCAAAAGTGTTGAGTGTGCGGCAGTATGTGCAGCAGATGCACTCTCTGCTGCGCGTCCGGGAGCACGCCGTGAAGTACTGGAAGGCTTTTTGAAACGGGTCACGGAAATAGAGGCGATAGCTTCAGAGAGACCCGGTGTCAATCAGGTCTATGCCATCAACGCCGGACGGGAAGTACGGGTCATCGTCAATGCTACACTTGTGACAGATGATGAGTCGATACTGCTTGCGAAAGAGATCGCCGAAGAGATCGAGCAGCGGGTACAGTATCCGGGTGAGATCAAGGTGAATGTCATTCGTGAGAGTCGTGCTATTGAGTATGCACGTTAAAAGAGAGGTCTAAAGGCTGTCTCTCCGACAGCCTTTTGCCACTGATATACAGTTATTTTTTGATAGTGACGACGATCGCACCACGCAGGTCGTTCATCTTATAACCAGTCGCTTTATCTTCAGGGTAGTTCTTACCGATATACGCTTCCAGATCTGCATTATTACTGATATCCCCATGACACTTCAGACAGACACCCTTATTGATACTTAACGGCTTATAGTACTTGTAGGTATCTTTATTGACCTGTTCGACCAGGTATTCAGGAAGTAGGACGTTATTGTCTTGTAGTGTCTGTAACGTCTTTAAAACAGAACTTTCCTGATCTGTAGCTGCCTGATTGGCAGGATTACGATAGTTAAGACTGATACGTTTGACGGTGACATCATCACCGAGATCACTTCCGACTTTATCTGTCAAGGTAAAGGCGTTGGTCGTACAAAACTCAGCTGCTGCCATCGGGCCTCCGGCTTTCATATGCTTCTTGAGGTTTCCTCCAAGGGTCTTAAGTAACAGCATCGAGGACTTTTGACCAGTCTCGATGACAGAGGCGAGCTCCTCTTGTTTACTCTCATAAGGGTTGGCTAAGACGATAGTGGAAGTGAGTAGTCCACTGAGAAGTAGAGCGGTGACTTTCATATATTTCTCCAGATTATAATTTTTATAATTATAGGGAGAAAGTCTTAATGCTCATGTTCTAGTTCGTTTATTTCAGAATCATCATAGGGATCCATATGCATGATGGTTTGGACCTCTTTATCAGGGAAAAGTTCTTGTAACTCCAGCTCGATCCTGTCTGCGATACGGTGGGCATCATAAAGTGAGATACTGACGGTAAAGACGAGATGTACGGAGATAAAGACAACAGACCCTGCTTGGCGAGTACGTAAAAAGTGGTAGTCTGTGATCTCTTTCTCATTATCGAGCAGATCTTTGATCTTATCGATATCTTCCTGCTCCAGAGCGACATCAAGCAGCATCAAGACCCCCTCTTTTATCAGAGGATAGGCAGAGTAGATCATATAGATGGCGATGCCGATACCCAAAATAGGGTCTATAAGGTCATTACCGGTAAAAGAGATCAGGCCGAGTGCGACAAGAACGGCGGCATTGGAAAAGAGGTCAGTCTTGTAATGGAGTGCATCAGCTTTGATGACCATGTTTCCGGTACGTTTTGCTATGGACTGTAAGAAGATGACCAGTCCACCTGTGATGACGATAGATACGAGCATGACATAGATCGACATCTCAAGATACTCGGTCGCCTGAGCATGCCACATCTTACTCAGGGCCTGATAGAAGATAAAGAGTCCGGAGATAGAGATGATCGTCCCCTCTATCACAGCGGCAAGTGGTTCAAGTTTACTACGCCCGAAGTTAAACTGCTCATCCGGTGCTTTTTCCGCATTATGCAGGGCAAAGAAGTTAAATATGGAGACGGCGACATCCAAGAAAGAGTCGATGGCAGAGGCAAGGACAGCAATAGAACCGCTCATGATCCCAATGGCCATCTTGATGATGACTAGGACAGTGGCTACTGAAGTCGAGATTAGTGTGGCTTTTTTTTCAATTCGCATGAATGGGATTTTAGCTAAAAAAGGATAAAATTCGATTTATTATTTAAAATGCTCTAAATTGAGAGTTAATTAGTTTTATATTGTTTATATTAGTTTTTATATATTTTATTAAGTTTTATTTTGGTAATATTTACTTGATCTATTATATTAAAATGTATCAAAAGTGGAAAATATATGAAAAGAAGTCTACATCTGTTACTATTGTTGACCATTGTGAGTATAGCATCACTATATGGCGGAGTCGAGTCAAAAAGGGTGTTGGTCGGGATATATAAGTCTGAAGAGGCACTCATCGAGGCGAAGCAGTTGCTACGCACTGATCCCTCTTTGGTCAAGGTCAAGCGTGATCACGGTTTTGAGACTGTAAGTCGTGCGCAGGGCAGTAAACATATCTTATATCTGGAGACATTTAGCAAGACAAAAGACCTGTTAAGTACATTTGTCGTTGTCAGCCGTAAGTTTTCGGATGCCTTTATCGAAGAGTATATGAACAGCTCCACAGATCTCCCTGATCCGGTTGTAGCAAGCAGACCCGAACCAACGTCTATGCCAGCACAGGAACCGGTGCAGATGAGTGCTCAAGCACCACTCATAGCTGCCACTGCTGTCTCGGGCTACGATGGTTTTGAACCAGTCAGTGATGATGATGGCGTTTTATGGGAGCGTGTATCTCTCGACGAGAACGGGAAGGCTCAAGACTCCGATAACAGTTTTTTCGGGGCAGAGGAGATCGAGACACCTGCTAGCGCGCCCATCGCAAAGCCTAAAGAGGTCAGACCTCCTGTCGTCAAAGCAGCTCCACCCAAGAATGAGGTAGTCAAAAAGCCAGCCCCTTTACCGACATCGAAAGATGAGGAGTGGAACCTTGATTTTATGCGTGAGCCTGCACTTAAAGAGAGCTTGAGTGAGAAGCCAGTGGAAACACTCAAGAAAGAGCCCGTACCTGTAGCCGCGACGAAGCCTGTTGAACGTGAAGAGAAAAGCGTACCTGTGGAGAA
>JAUWRZ010000445.1 GCA_030610325.1 Sulfurimonadaceae bacterium
CCTTGTCTTCGATACTCGGACAGTAACGTGGTCCGACCCCTTCTATCTGTCCGGTAAAGAGCGGTGCCCGGTGGAAGTTCCCCTCTATAAGCGTATGTGTCTCTTCGTTCGTGTAAGCGATAAAGCAGGGAAGCTGTTTTTTCTCCTCTCCAAAACTCTTCCGGTCTGTACGAAAACTAAACGGTGTCGGCACATCATCACCAGGCTGCTCTTCCATAACGGAAAAGTCGATCGTCGAACTATCTACCCGGGGACAGGTACCAGTCTTAAGACGACCTACACGCAGATCCGCATCCAACAGAGACTGAGATAGCTTGTTGGCAGCAAACTCGCCAAAACGTCCTGACTCCTGTGTCGTCTCACCAATATGGACCACACCTTTTAAAAATGTCCCCGTAGCCAGGATGACTCGTTTTGCCTTATACTCATTTAGTAAGTTCGTACGTACACCGACTACTGCACCCTCTTCCACCAGCAAGTCATCGACCATCTCCTGGACCAGCTCAAGGTCCGGTGTGCTCAAGATGATGTTTCTTGCGATGATGCGGTAACGGTCCATATCTATCTGTGCCCGAGTTCCGCGTACCGCCGGCCCTTTTGCTGCATTCAAGATACGAAACTGGATCCCTGCTTCATCAGTGATAAGACCCATCTCACCACCAAGTGCATCCAGTTCACGTACCAGATGCCCTTTTGCCAGACCGCCTACTGCCGGATTACAACTTGTGGCACCGACCTGCTCTGCGAGGATAGAGACCATCAGAGTCTTTTTCCCCATGCGTGCCGATGCAAGTGCCGCTTCAATACCCGCATGTCCGCCGCCTACTACGATCACATCATAATTCATCTACTGTCCGTTGAGATTTATTTAAGAGCAGAAGTCATACCAAGCTATAAGTACGATCAATGTCCCAGCCGCTTTACTAAGCCTGCCGGCGCCACTTCTGCCATTTTAGTTGTGCAATTATAGCGCTTATCTTTAAAGGAGCCTAAAACTTATAAGTGCCAAATATTATTTTCATTATTACTTTATAAATGAGATCAAAGCTAAGCAGTCCTATAATTCCTATACTAAAGTCAATAACTATTTTAACTCATGAAAGTACAGCCGATGAATGATAATAAAAAAAAGACAGACGATCTGTTCAAGGACTATGTACCCGAAACAGTCGAATATGACCCGGAAGTAGATGGCAGTGAAGAGCACCTGATACGCGATGAGTTACTTGAGCAAAAAGAGCACCTTAAAGATGTCATAACTACACTTAAAGAGAAAAATCGCGGGAACCGAAAAGTAAGACGATAAGTCGAGCTTATGCTTTAAGTGGTTTAAAACATCCTCTCAGGGGAAGATATTTATGCCCCTTTAACCTCATTATCACTACAATCTCTCAACTTTAAACCCTGTGAGAGACCATGCCTACGATCGAACAAGCTAATGATGCCTATAACAGAGGCGATCACACCACTGCCTTTACCCTCTACCATGACCTTGCCGAATCTGGCAGTCCTGCCGCACAGACCTCCCTGGCCTATATGTATCAAAACGCTCAGGGTACCCAGCCTGACGAAGCTAAAGCCCTGCTCAACTACCAAAAAGCCTCAGAGAAAAAAGAGCCTTACGCCCTTTTTAATCTCGCGATCTTATATGCCAATGGCATCGGCGGTGTAGAGAACGATCAGTTCAAAGCACATGAGCTCTTTATGGAAGCGGCCGTGCGTGAGGTCCCGCCTGCACAGTATGAGGTCGGCTTGATGTTAGAACGAGGCCTGGGATGCATGCAAAACTACTCAGAAGCTGCCTTCTGGTATGAAGAGGCTGCAAAACGCGGTCATCTTGAAGCCTTTAACAATCTTGGAGTCCTCTACAAAGAGGGGCATGGTGTCAATATAGACTATGATCGTGCTTTTATCTGTTTTTCACGCGCATCTGAGGGTGAACTCGCGACCGGACAGTATAACCTCGGTCTTCTGTATGATCAGGGGCTCGGCGTTACTGAGGACCATGACAAGGCTCTTGACCTCTGCAGAAAAGCGGCCTACAATGGCCATGAGAAAGCCAAAGATATTATCAAAGGGCTGCAAGAAGATGGCAAGATCGTCTTTTAAACTGACTACAAACACTATATCAATAAACGGATGACTATGAACTATACAGATGAACACACACGCTTTTTAGAGTACGTCAAAGCAGTCGGGACAGGTCCCAAAGGAAATTACGATCTAACTGAAGAGCAGGCAAAAGATGCTTTTGAACTGATCTTAAATCGCGCCGTCCCTAATGAGATCATCGGGGCCTACCTTATCGGACTTCGTGTCAAAAAAGAGACGACCGAAGAGCTTAAGGGTGCTATGGAAGCCATCAAAGCACTCTCACTCTTTCCTGTCGTTGATGAAGGTTCGATCGAGATAGGCTATACACTTGATGGCAAGAACTC
>JAUWRZ010000409.1 GCA_030610325.1 Sulfurimonadaceae bacterium
CATGGCGTGTCTCTGTGGGGGTGTCTGTCTCTGAGAGTAAAGCGTCAGCTTCTGCGTCTTGCTCTGCGTAGTACTGTCTTGCACTCTCAAGCAGGCTTTTACTGTCGGCCTCTAAGTCCTGTATCTCATCGACTTGTACCAGAAAGTCCATACCCGGCAGGTCTGCCGACATCATAAGGCGTGGTTCAAGGATCTCGATGATAGGAACTTGATTAAAAGACTTCTTCTTAGCTGGTCGCTTCAACCCTCATCCCTTTCATCACCTTTTGCATTGCATCATGGAAGTGATCATATACATCTTCACTGATGATGCTTTGTCAATAAGCAAATATCATTTAGTAATATCGACATAAAACAAATACTATTAAACAAAATATAATTATACAGATCTACCCTAAGCAAAGAATAAAAGTATTTAGAGTACATACACTTAAAGAAAGCGGAGAAAAACTAGAGAGATGAGTGTGGTAGATGACCTAAAATGTGGATAAAACGCTATAAATAATGGACATTATTTGATTACAGTCACATCGATCTTTCTTCTATATAAAATACTTCATCCATGAAGTATCGACTACTCACCTAAAGCCTAAAAGTCCCCTAAAACAGGTCACTTGATACTGGCTATCAGGTTCCCTACCAACAAGTTCCATCCATCCACAAGTACAAAGACAAGTATCTTAAACGGCAAAGAGATCATCACGGGTGGAAGCATCATCATACCCATCGACATCAGGATGGAAGCGACGACCATGTCGATGACGAGAAACGGTAGAAAGAGTAAGAAGCCTATCTCAAACGCTGTCTTAAGCTCACTGATGATAAAAGCGGGGACGATCACCGTAAGCGGTACATCATCAATACTGTTTGGGTTCTCCATCTTACGAATACGAAAGAAGAGAGCAAGGTCTTTCTCTCTGGTATTGCGGATCATAAAGTCCTTGAACGGTGCAGCAGTACGTTCAAAGGCCTGTTCGTACGTTATCTGTTCGGCGATATAGGGCTTAATACCGTTCTCATACCCCTTTGTCGCCACAGGCTCCATCACGAAGATGGTCAATATAAGCGCCAACATCACCAACAGTTGTGTAGGGGGGACCTGCTGTGTCCCAAGCGCCTGACGTAAAAAACCAAATACGATCACAAAACGTGTGAACGTCGTCATCACAAGCACCATACTAGGTGCCAGGAACAGCAGAGTGAGGACTATCAGGACATTAAGCGAGCTGACTAACTGCTCCGGTGAGTCCGGTGCAGCCAGATTGAAGTTCATGGCCGGCACTACGGGCTCAGCTGACACTAAGATGCTCGAGAGGACGAGAAGAAGCCAGAGAACCCGCATTATTTAGACTCGGCCGGTCTGTCAAGAACGGTCGAACTGACATCACCTTTCTTCTCTGTCTTGGCTCCATAGAAATGGAGTTCCACACGACGGTTCTTGGCCCGCCCCTGCTTCGTCGCATTAGTCGCCAAGGGACGGTACTTTCCATAACCTGCAGCCGAGATCCGCTTTGGTGAGACACCATCCAAGATCAACTCCTGAAGTACTGAGATCGACCTGGCGACAGAGAGTTCCCAGTTATCTTTGTAAGGACTGCTTTTACCTGGTTTTTGGTCATCAGTATGCCCTTGTGCACTCAGATCGATATCATTAGGAAGCTGGTCGATGATCAGCGCTATACGTTTAAGAAACAGAAGAGCGTCTTCGTTCTCGATCTTTGCACTGCCGGTCTTAAAGAGCAGTGAAGCAGGAAGATGGATGACAAAACCGTCCTGAGACTCCTCAAGTGAGATCGCTTCACCATGACCTTTTTTCATCATCTCGTTAGCATCAGCGATAGCTGCCGCCACACGATTGACCTGTTCAGAGGTCTCATCACGCGACTCAATAGGCGTGGATTCCTGGATACGCTGTTTGGAGATCTCAGTCTTCGTCCCCCCTTCGAGGACACTCATCGCGCCTGCAAGCGAGCCGATCGCTTCAGAGATCTTCTTCGCATCCATACTGGACATGGAAAGTAACAGGACGAAAAAACAGAGCAGAAGGCTCATCAGGTCACCAAATGCCGCCAACCAGGCCGGCAGACACTCTTCACACTCCGGACACTTCTTCTTAGCCATCACTCAGCCTAATCAAACTGGCTGACACGTTCTGCCGGAGTAAGATAACTTAACAGTTTACCTTCAAGTGTACGCGGATTGTCTCCAGCCTGAATAGACATGATCCCCTCAATGATCATCTGTTTGACAAGCGCCTCTTCCGAATCACGAATAAGCAGGATGTTATAGATAGGGGTACCAAAGATATTACCGATCATCGCACCATACATGGTCGTCAACATCGCGACTGCCATCGATGGCCCGATCGCACTTGGGTCTGCCATGTTTAAAAGCATGGCGACAAGTCCGATCAGTGTACCGACCATACCCATCGCACCGGCAAGTCCGGCCCATTGGTTAAAGATAGCGGCATTACCTTTATGTCGCGTACTGGTCTGCTCCATCTCGATCTCGAGGAGATCACGGATCGTATCAGGTTCATTACCATCAACAGCCATAGAGAGCCCTTTTTTCAAGAACTCGTTATCTTCACTGTTCGCAGCTGCTTCAAGGGACAAGATACCGTCACGTCGTGCCTGTGTAGCAAAGTCGACCAGTTTCTTGACTAGTTCAAGCTGGTCGACCTGAGGAGGTTTGATCGCGATCATAAAGATCTTGG
>JAUWRZ010000476.1 GCA_030610325.1 Sulfurimonadaceae bacterium
CATCTCATCTTTGAGTGCTTGTATGGTCTTGATGATATTTACTCTTATCTCAAGACGGTCTTCGCTATTCACTCAGATCGATCACTTCCGATACTTCCAGACCAAAACCACTCAGCCCGACAAACTCCGGAGACTTCTCAGTACTGATCAGACGCATCTGTTCGACACCAAGGGTCTTCAATATCTGTGCACCGACACCATACTCTTTCATCGAACCGCCCTGTTGACCCGGGTTATTGATAAAGATCAGGACACCACTGTTTTGCTTAAGGTACTCTATGGAGTCTACAAGATGACGGTATTTCGTCTGATTTAACAGAAGATCGATGTCAGGGATGACATTATGGACTTTGACATTAGCCGTGTCTCCTGCACTGTAAAAGACGATGGCAGTGTGCTCGTTTTTCTCATGATCGACGAAGGTGTACTTTTTGACGTTCACTCCGAAGAACTCTATCTCCTCTTCAGAGATCGCCTGGACAAGGGTCTCATTAGCCAGACGGTACTCGACGATATCTGAGATATAGACTATCTTCATATCGTGCTCATCGGCAAAGATATCAAGATCGGCTTTTCTGGCCATCGTACCATCTGTCTTCATGATCTCACAGATGACAGAAGACTCAGCAAGACCGGCCAAGCGGCAAAGATCTACCGAGCCTTCCGTATGTCCTGTGCGTACCAGTGTACCGCCATCTTTCGCGATCAGTGGAAAGATGTGTCCCGGTTTGACCAGCTCATTAGGATGACTCATCGGATTTCCCAAGATCTTGATCGTCATATCGCGCTCTGCTGCAGAGATACCTGTGATGGCTGCTGTAGCATCGACAGAGACGGTAAATGCTGTCTCATGCATAGAGGTGTTTGAACTGACCATCGGGTTCAGCTCAAGACGCCGCGCTATATCACCATTGATAGCTACACAGATAAGCCCTTTGGCATGTGTCGCCATGAAGTTTACATGTTCAGGTGTGGAAAATGTCGATGCATAGACCAGATCACCCTCGTTCTCACGGTCCTCATCATCCATCATGATGACCATTTTTCCCCGCTTTATCTCTTCTATTGCATCCAGAACACGTTGGATCGGTGTCATATCTCTTCTCTATCCAGGGCTTTTAGTACGGCCCTTAAGTTAAATTTTGGAGGTAATTATAGTGAAATAATCTACCGTAATGATAAAAGCAGGGACTTATTGAAAATATCTTGGTTTTCTTCTTGACAATGATACGATAATTGTCTATAATTTCGACCTCATTAGCAGATGTTACTGAGAGATGGTGGGGATTCGCCAAGTGGTAAGGCCCTGGCTTTTGGTGCCAGTATTCATAGGTTCGAATCCTATATCCCCATCCATTATTTGAACGCGGTCTGAACAAGTCCAGATCACTACGCTCGACGCTATGTCACTAAAGCACAATTTTCTTTCGGAAAATCGTAATATGGTCACATCGCAATTTATAAACATATCGCGGAATAGAGCAGTTCGGTAGCTCGTCGGGCTCATAACCCGAAGGTCACAGGTTCAAATCCTGTTTCCGCAACCAATTTTTTACAACATGATGGGGATTCGCCAAGTGGTAAGGCCCCGGCTTTTGGTGCCGGTATTCATAGGTTCGAATCCTATATCCCCATCCACTTCAAACCACCTATTTCAGGTGCTTATCGCGGAATAGAGCAGTTCGGTAGCTCGTCGGGCTCATAACCCGAAGGTCACAGGTTCAAATCCTGTTTCCGCAACCAATCGACTTTTAGATCACCCACCACCTACTTATTTGATCAAGACTCCATATACCCAGGCAATACAGATCTAATACTCAAACGTATATAGCAACGATACCATACCCGAATAGATATAGTGTTCATTCACTAGCGGACTCTCATAAGTCACATCACTGATATAATCAGCACGCAGATTGAGCAGAGCACTCCACTTCTTGTCAAACGCATAGTTGATGTAGGTCTGAGCACCAAAGTCTACTCCAGCTTCTGCCTGATATGCCGGACGTCCCGCGATGGCTTCATCACCTTGGACACTATAATAGTAATCATTGAAACTATCACTATGATAGACAGCAAGCAATGAGGGAAAGAAGCTCCACTTCCCAGTCCTGATGCTGTCTCCTATCTCAGCTCTTACGATGTAGCCATTCGAGGCATCCAGGATGTCATGAAAAAAGACCATCTCGGCAAAATAGCTCTTATACTCCATGG
>JAUWRZ010000316.1 GCA_030610325.1 Sulfurimonadaceae bacterium
AGAAGACGGATCAAAGAACAGCTCAAAAAGATAGGTGGGATGGAGTTTTACGATGTTAACTTCTCCTATATTGATATCGAAGATGATAGAGAGATAAGGGTGGCAGTCCCAGAGAGCGGGGGTAATGCATTGATCCCCGATGGTGAGCTTCCAAACGGTTCTCTTTACACGGTCTCCTCAAATCCGGATAATGGCCAGAAAGGTCTGTTTCGAATGGACCTTCAGGTGATGGCCGGAGGTGGAAAACTGGATCACTCTGGTTTTAGCGGAACTGCTATCAAAGAGGAGATAAAAGAAGCAACAAATTACATTCAGGCCAATCTTCATCGGGTCTCACTCAATGCCAAATATAAGGACTATGATTATCATATCAAAGTAACCGATTTAAATAGCATCGGTAAATTAAAAGATATCGAATTGGCAATATTTTTATCGTTATGTAGTGGTATTCTTGAGAAGCCTCTTTTGCCACAAATGGTCATCCTTGGGAGTATGAGTATAGGTGGTACGATCAGTGCTACAGAAAGCCTACCGGATGCTCTACAAATAGCTAGTGATAGTGGAGCAAAGAAGATACTGATACCAGCTTTGGATATAGCACAGATGGTGAAAGTCCCACCGGAGCTGATGAGTAAGTTTCAACTTATCATCTATGCCGATCCAATCGATGCTATTTTTAAGGCTGTGGGGGTTGAGTGAAATATTTGGATTCTGAATATGTAGTATCTTGTCTGCTATCAAGACAAACCATAGTATTTTTTGGTGGAAACAATAAATTGCTGATCTCTACTCATCTATGATGCTTATACCTAGTCTGCCAAAAGAGGAGCGACTTGTGCTTTCACTTTTTGATGTTGTAATGGGTAAAACATTAAGGGCTGGTGCGAAGATCGCCAATGGTATACTCTGGTGAGTTGAGAGAAAGTCAGTAAAAGAGAGTGATCGAACAACTGTTCAGATAGGATTTTTTCAGTACAATTCTGCAAACTCTACATCATGGAGACCGTTGATGGGACCTGTACAGTATCTAGATCCGTTAAGTGTGGGGTCATCTGTTGGTCATATAATAGGAGATAGACAAGATGTCATTAGATAGAGATCTTTTAAAGGTCTTGCAGAAAAGTCGTAATAGTATCTTTGCAATATTCCTTGGAATCATGTTAACAGCATGTGGAGGCAGTAGTGGCAATGACTCGCCTCCACTAGACCAAAGCACACCAGAAGCAGATGACAAACAGATAGTCTATATTGGAGAGTTTACTGGTCCTGTCGAAGGGTTGGGATATAGTTGTTCAGGTGGTACGATCTCACTCACTGATGTCAATGGGACGTTCACTTGTCGCGAAGATGATAATATCACTTTCTATCTCGGTACTTATGAGATAGGCAGTACTACCATTGAGGGTCATATCTCACCATCTATGTTGTCTCCAGGCGATAGGACCGTCGCAGTGAACATCGCACAGCTTATCATGACGATGGATCATGATGATAATATCTCGAATGGTATCAAGGTCGATACTGCACATGCTGCTCTGCTTGATGATTGTGCTGTCGATCTGGATGCTGTCGATCTTGATGATGTGATCGTCTCCTATATAGGAGAAAGACTTGCCTCAGAGACACAGACAAAAAGGCTCTATGATATTGTAGAGTCGACCGTTACTGGGACCCTAACGAAAGTAGTCGATGGGGACACCCTTTATTTCGATGATGACAAATGTCGTATCGCTCATATAGATAGTCCAGAATCGTCAAGGAACCTGAAAGCTAAAGGTGATGCTGAACGATGCGAAGATCTCACATTGGAGACATTGGTCGAGATGGGAAAACAGTCAACAGCGTACGCCAATGATCTAGTCAAGGTAGGTATGACCTATAAATATGATGTGATCGGAACAGATCGCTATGAACGCTCGATCTGTATTGTCCATACTCCGGATGGTCTCTTCAACGAGTTGATGGTGAAAGAGGGTTATGCTGTGCCGTATGAGCAATATATACCTCAAAGCCTCAAGCAGAAATACCATCTTTTAGCTACTGAGGCAGAACAACTCAAGAGTGGGTTATGGAAGACGTATGATCTGGAGTGTTTGGGGAGAGTGACAAGCAGGCCTTTGCCATCCCAGATGTAGACACTTGCCTTTGTACGGGACCGATCATCTTAATGGTTTGTTTCTATACGTAGAGACATGCTCAAAGGATAAGGATGTCAAAAAACAGCCAATATTGAGTTATAATCCAGAAATATTATACAAATAATTCAATATTGAATTATTGTTGGAGAAGACTTGATCTCATTTCACACTTACGACGAGCTCCAGTATCAGCTTGCAGACAAGATAAAGGCGGAACGAAAACGGCAGGGGTTCTCGCAAAAAGAGATGCAAGGTCGTACAGGTATCCCGCTTTCGACCTATGCTCGCATCGAACAAGAGGGTGAGGGTTCCATCCGTAATCTGATGCGGGTATTGATCGCCCTTAAGTGTGAAGATGAGATCGAAAAAATGCTTGAAAGCACTAAAGAGTCACCGGTAGAGAGATATGAAAAGGTGCGAGGAAAGGGCAAGGCTAAATGAGACTTTAGCAGAAAACTACTTGCAATAGCTGGTGGAAGACAGCACTCTCAGACTGGTGCTTTTTGAATCTCTATTCCATCAGTTTGATGGTCACTTCGGATCACTCCTGATCTATCTCTATAGCCTCTAGAGATATAGCCATCGAGAGCAGGGTAGGGCAGAGAGTCATATATCACTCCTTTCAGTCAAGATCATGATAGTATCGGTAGAAAGACGTATATGAAAGTTCTGTCTTAGGGGTCTGCCAAAGTAGGTGGTCAAGAGATATTTGATAAGTCGAAAGAAGAGAGAGCATTGAAGAAGATAGGTAGATGTCCATATTGCGAGGACGGTGTGGTGACGATGGAGCAGAAGCCTGTGCAGGGAGTAAAGACGCGTGTCTATTCCTGCAGTAATGTGAAAGTGACTACAGAGGATGATGGAGACACCTGGGAGCAGACAGGGAGCTGTCAATATACAGTCTGGGGGCATTCTCTGAAGCGATACGGAGGAAGTATCAGTCCCAAAAACGTCAGAGAGCTGCTTGACTCCGGTCAGTTCATCGCGACACTCACCAATCGGTATGGGCAGAAGTATCAAAAGTATGTCATCACAAATGAGCAGTATGGATTAGAGGTGCTGTTTTCTGAAGAGGTAGAGAGTCTTGAAGAGATATAAAGGGTAAAGGAGAAGAGCGCTTACGCCAGAGTAGTTGGTAGTACTGGTGGTACTCAGATAAGACTTTTCTTTTTGACTGAAAACTGACTCACTTTTTTGAAGACTTTTTACCCACCTTTGTAGTCAATAGACTACACTGATATTGTATGTAAAGCTGGTATCAGTGAGATGCGACTGGTGGTAACTGAGCATCAGGTCTAACA
>JAUWRZ010000503.1 GCA_030610325.1 Sulfurimonadaceae bacterium
ATGACTTGAAAATATCACGGGGACATTGTATCTTTGCATTATCTCAAACAGATGACTTACTTCCATATTCGCATACCTGTTCCTTCTTCTCATCATAGCAGTACGCTTGCCAAAGATAGCATCGGCCTCATCAAAAAAGAGTACTCCTCCCGATCTTCGAGCCTTCTCGAGTATGGCCTTCAGGTTTTTCTCTGTCTCACCAATATATCTTCCCGCCATCTTTGTACTATCGATGCGATAAAGGCCACTTGAGAGTCCGTGAGCTAAAAATAGTGCCAAAAGCTGCTCATCTCTTTTAGAGATCTCTCTAAAAAGAAGAAGCTTGGAAGAGTTCTCTTTAGAGTCTATGACTTTACTCTCGATCTCACTTATCCATTTTCCATCTATGGCAGCGACATCAATATCAGGCAGATGGTCCTGTCGGATATGACTCTTAAGATAGATCGTTTTACTTCGTCTTATACGCTTACGTCTAAACATACCTTCCTCCTCAACATCTCGTAGATCCGGAAACAGTATACCGTCTGTAATATAGTACCTAATATACTAAAAAGATTCTTTTTATCTGAACTTGTAAGAGAGTATTAAAAAGATGAGATGATTAGAGTGAAGATCTAAAAGTGGGAGTAGAGCAGTGCCTTTCGGCAACTGATCACATGGAGTTCTTGGCGGTTATCCCCATCATTGAGAGTCCGGTACGCAAAGAGAGGGCGACGACTAAAAAGAGTTTTAGCATCTTCGCCTCATCTTCGTTCCCGATGATACGGTAGTCGTAATAGAACTTGTGCAGCCGTGCTGAGAGGCTTTTAAGGTACTCAGGAAGCTTCTGTACCTGACGAGAGTGGAAAGCATCATCGATCATTTCCGGAAGCAGTAACGCTTCAAACAGTAATGCATCACCATCTTCGTTCAGACCCAAAAGCTTTGCTGCCATGACCTCATCCATGGTGAGATCACTTTTACCAAGAATAGTCTGGATACGTGCATGTGCGTAGTTGACATAGTAGACAGGATTGGAACTGTCTTGCTTCTTCAGCG
Organism: Sulfurimonadaceae bacterium; assembly: GCA_030610325.1. Taxonomy (GTDB): domain Bacteria; phylum Campylobacterota; class Campylobacteria; order Campylobacterales; family Sulfurimonadaceae; genus BB26. The sequence continues at coordinate 1,039 of JAUWRZ010000503.1, forward strand.
TCTCTACATCAAACTCCAACGGCGTATCGCTCTTCTTAGAAGCAAAGATAAAACGTAAGGCATCGGAGCCGATCTCTTCTGAGATATCACTCATCAAGATCACATTACCCGCACGTTTACTCATCTTGTAGGGTTTGCCCTCTTTAAGAAGACTGACCATCTGCGAAAGCAGCACTTCGAGTCTCTTTGAGTCATGTCCGGAGAACTCTACCGCCGCTTTTACGCGTGCGATGTAGCCATGGTGGTCAGCTCCCCAGATATTGATGTAGTGGTCGAACCCCTGTTCGTACTTGCGATTATGGTAGACGATATCTCCGGCCAGATAGGTAGGACGTTTATCTTCACGAACGACTACACGGTCCTTCTCATCAGCATGATCAGTAGAGCGGATCCAGAGTTTGCCCTCATCTTCGTAGATACCTTCACCTATCTTCTCAAGGACACGTTCCCAATCATCATAGAGTGAGGACTCGCTGACAAAGGTATCAAAATGGATGTTGACAGCAGCCAGATCTTCGATGATCAGCTCCATCACTCCATCTTTTGCCCAGAGTGCCAGTTCTGTCTGCCTACTCTCATCGGTCAGGATGTCGGTCCCAAACTTCTGTACAGCCTCTTCGGCAAGGATCGTCAGATACTCGCCACGATAGTACTTCTCCGGCCACTCTACGGTCATGTTCAAGACAGAAGACTGCCCTTCCAACTGTAAAGAGAGCCCAAGAAGATCGATCTGGTTTCCAGCATCATTGACATAATACTCTGCCCTGATGTCATAACCCAGACGTCGACCAAGACGTAGAAGAGTATCACCGTAGACAGCGCCACGGGCATGACCGATATGCAGAGGACCGGTAGGGTTCGCACTGAC
>JAUWRZ010000256.1 GCA_030610325.1 Sulfurimonadaceae bacterium
AAAGCGCATAGAACTGATCTAGATCATGTTCACGTGACTCGGTCCTGATGATCTGCGCACCTACATGTCGGGCATAGATCTCATACATCGCAAAGGTGACCGAGTTCATCAGGACCTTGCTACTACTGTCAGCTTTCGCGTGGACAGCGAACTCTATGATCTGGTCACTTCCCGCACCGATGATCAGCTCACTCTGCTCCACATCATAGTGGCGGCTAAGTCCTTTTTTAAGCTTTGACATCGAATCATCCGGATAGCGGGCCATCTTGGATACGATCTTAGAGACGGCATCTTCCACACGCGGAGAGCATCCATACGGGTTCTCGTTACTTGCGAGTTTGATGATCTGCTCAGGTGCTATCCCGAACTCACGTACGACTGACTCTATCGGTTTGCCGGCCTCATAGGTCTTTATGTCGTCAAGTTCTGCATTAAAGTTCATTGTTCCCCTTTTACATAACTACCCAGCCATGTCATCTCATCCGTATGTCTAGCCAGTACCCGCTGTACGTTCGCATCATCGATATGGGCATAGAAATCGATGAAGAACCAGTAACCAAAGCCATCGTTCTCTTTTGAAGGGCGGCTCTCTATCTTGCTGAGATTGATCTTCTCATCATCAAAATCCTGCAGAAAATGGACCAATGCACCCGGCTCCTTGGCATCTTTGAGTCGAACAAGGACAGAGGTCTTGTCCCTTCCACTGAGACCGTTCTTAAAATCACTCAGGATAAAGAAACGTGTCGAGTTGTTATGGACATCCTCGATGTTCTCGAACATCGTCGGTACTCCATAGAGTTTTGCTGCGATATGGCTGCAGATCGCAGCAGACTCTTGGTCCTCTGCTGAGAGGATAGCCGCTTTCGCAGTCGACTCGACAGGGATCAGTTCGACAGTATCAAGCCCATGCTCAAGTAGAAACTCCTGACACTGACCGAACCCCTTGTCCTTGGAGTAGACACGCTTGATATCACGTACATGCTCAGCCTTGGTCGCAAATGACATATGGATCGGCATATAGATCTCAGCGACGATCTTCATCGAACTCTTTGCCAGCAGATCAAGTGTCTCACCTACTACTCCGTCACGACGGCTTTCAATAGGGACTACCCCGAATTTTGCCCGTCCAGCCTCCAGTGTCTTGAAGACTGCGTTGATAGAGCCCATCGAGAGATACTCACTCATCGCACCAAAACGGCTCTCCGCCGCTTGATGCGTAAATGTCCCTTCAGGCCCCAGGTAAGCGATACGTTCAGGCAGTTCTATGTTCCGTGAGACGGCAAATATCTCCAGAAAGATCGCCTCGATAGCCACAGCGTTCAACTCACCATCTTCAGCTTTACTGATACTATCGAGACGTTCTATGATCGCTTTCTCCCGCTCTGGACGATAGACAGCAGTCCCACTCTCATGCTTGATCTCTCCGACACGTTTTACCACTTCCATACGCTCGTTCAGTAACCTGATCATCGTATCATCGAGTCGATCGATCGCCTCACGGCACTCTTGCAGTGTTTTCATAGACTCTCCCTCTATATCTGAAATATCATCGAAGAGAAGATCAGCTCTGTCATCTTCTTTTTACCTCAATAAAGTATCTTCGTACTACTTTATAAACTCTTCTTCAAGGGCTATCAGATCATCAAATGTCTCACGTCTTCTGATCAGGCGTGCTTCACCCTTCTCAACAGCCACTTCTGCTGAACGTCCACGAGTATTATAGTTACTTCCCATCCCGAAACCGTATGCACCAGCGCTATGGACGACTAAAAGGTCGTTATGCTTTGTCATAGGCAGCATATAGTCTTTGGCCAGAAAGTCCCCACTCTCACATACCGGTCCGACGATATCGGCTTTAGTCGCCTCTGTATCGTTCTCCAGCAGTTCCATACGATGATATGCGTTGTAGAGACTTGGTCTAAGCAGATCGTTCATCGCTCCATCGACGACGACAAAGCGCTTCTTGCCGTTTTGTTTCTCATACAGTACTTTCGTTAAAAAGTGCCCTGCGTTGGCAGTGAGAAAGCGTCCCGGTTCACAGACTATCGTCATATCCAGACCCGTCAGCGTCGAGAGTAGTGCCTGGGCATACTCATAAGGCTCGATCGTCTTCTCATCATCATACTCGATACCCAGTCCGCCCCCTACATCAAAGAAGCTAAGTTCGATATCGAGTGCCTGCAGCGAGCGGACCAGATCTGCGACTATGATAGCCGCCTCTCTGATAGGCGTCAGCTCAGTGAGTTGCGAACCTATGTGAAAATGTACTCCGACCGGGTCAAGCGTCTTAGAGTTCTTGGCACGGATATACATCCGTTTTGCGGTATCGAGATCGACACCGAACTTGTTGTCATGCAGTCCTGTAGAGATATACGGATGGGTCTTGGGGTCGATATTTGGATTGACACGGATACTGATACGTGCCTTTAGACCAAGCTCTTGGGCTATAGCATCGACACGTTCTAGCTCCGCAGCACTCTCTACATTGATATAGAGGATATCGCGCTCAAGTGCCTCGCGGATCTCATCATCACGCTTACCGACACCACTGAAGATGATCTTATATTTTGCGATCCCGCCAAGCATAGCGCGTCGCACCTCTCCGATGGAGACGCAGTCTGCCCCGGCACCAAGCTGTGCGAAGTGCTTGATGACACTTAGGTTCGAATTGGCTTTGACGGCATAAGCCATCAGGGTCTTTCTGCCTCTAAAAGCAGAGCTTAGACTGCTAAACTGCTCTGTCATATGATCAAGGTCATAGACATATAAAGGGGTACCATGCTGCTCTGCGAGCTGTTTAAAATCGATCACTGTTTCATCATCCTAAAAGAGTTGCTTAAAATAGGGGGTATTTTATCCAAAAAGTGCTTACATCATGCGCAAAGAAGTACGATAACAGGCCTCTCAGGAGTGTGCTCAGTGCCTGTTCTCAAAACGGCGCAACTGATACACTGCGACAGCGAAGAAGATAAAGACAGGGAGGATGATCCCTACCTCACCGGGTATGACCTTAAGATTGGAGAGTCTGATCAGAAAGAACATGATACCCCAGCTCAACAGTGTGGAGAGAATAGCCCCAAAACTAAAGAGTGTCAGGTTTAAGAAACGTGCACTCGCCGGAACGAAAAAGAAGATGATCACGACCAGAAAAGGGGCAAAGAACGGATAGATGACTATCTTATAGAGCGCACTTTTGATGTTGTCAATATTGACATCTTGATCATATAGAAGTGTCAAAGCGATGACAGAGTCCTGGATCGTGAAGCTGGCACTCCCTTCATAGACCTGATCGAGGATCTTAGGTCTAAAGCCCTTCAGAAGTCTTAAGTCATCCTGCGGGTCGATGACCACACCTTCACTCTCAAAATCGACTTTATCCGGAACGTGCATCAAGTGTGCTTTCTCGATATACCAGTAATCATCTCGGTAAGAGGCACTTTTAGCGACGACTACCTCATCCAGGATGTTATCCTTCATGCTAAATATCCGTACATCCTCCGCACGTTTTTGAAGGGGATAGAGACTTCCAAAAAAGATGTACTGGTCTGAGAAGGTAAAGAACATATTACTTGTGGGCTGAGCAAAGTGTGTGTTTTTACGGATCCCATCAGCATACTCCTGCGCTTTTGCAAACGATGTCGTCGCATGTAAAAGGATAAACCCGATGATGATGAACATCGATACGACAAAAAATGGCTTGAGTACATCTGTCTTTGAGTAACCCAAAGCATAAAAGCCCACCAAAGCATTGGAACGGATCAGAAAGATCTTAGTCGTTATCATCGCAAAGACCAGCGACAGGGGTAGCAGTGTATCGATCGCGACAAAAGACATATACATAAAATAGAGCAACAACAGATTCGCGGAATCAGGAAGCCCTTGTGCATTTCCCATGTAGTCGAAGCCGACGACAAAGAAGATAAGTGCCATCAGGATGACACTGAAATATTTCAGATAGTGAAATGCGATATAACGGAAATGTACCATAATGGCCTGCTGTTTGCTTGATTACCGGCTATTCTAGCGGAAATTTCTTGATCGAGCACTTA
>JAUWRZ010000249.1 GCA_030610325.1 Sulfurimonadaceae bacterium
CATCACCTGCTTTCCAGCCATAGCGCTTATTAAACGAGGAGAACGCGTGAAGGTCAAGGATAGTGATATATCCTTTCCCTCTCTCCAGGCTTTTCTCAGACTTTGCATGCGTTCTCAGTGAGTGAAGGTAGTCCTCATTGTAAAGCCCAGTCAGAGGATCAGAGAAGAAGTAAGCAAACTTCTTCTCTTCAAGCGGACTCTTTGGCATCTGGTCATCATCCACATCGATCTCGATCTTATCCAGTGTCTGCATCGCGACCGATACAATATCGGGATGGAAATGTATCCCACTTAGCGAATCGATCTCCACTAAGGCTTCAGAGAGTGATTTGCGCGGTTTATAGATACGGTTTGACGTCATAGCATCAAAGGCATCTGCGATGATGATGATATGTGATAGCAGAGGGATCTCATCACCTTCTAGCCCCTGCGGATATCCACTGCCGTCATAGTGTTCATGGTGATGGCGCATGATCTCTGCTATATCGTGGTACTGCTTGGTCTTTGATAACACCGCGTAACCGGAGCTCAGGTGCTCTTTGACGATAGCGTATTCAAGTTCATTTAGCTTAGACGGGTTCAACAATATAGAGTCAGGGATCTCGATCTTTCCGATATCATGGATCCTGGCCGCTTTCTCCAACAGAGCACATCTCTTATCATCGATGCCCATCCCCTTAGCCAATAGCACGCAGTACTGCGCTACCCGTGCAGAGTGGCCTGCCGTATAACGATCACGCCGTTCGATAAGATCGACCAAGGCATCAAGACTCTCTTCATAGTTTTGTATCAGCTCGTCCTGGTGTTGTCTGTAGACAACAGATTTTGCACTCTCATTTAGTGTTCGCATCAACACCAGTCGGTTGACAGGCTTGTTCAGATAGTAAGTGATACCTACTATAAAAGCCTCTTGCAAGAACTCCGTCTCATTATACGCTGAGACGATGATGATCGGGACCTCATCATCTTTCTGACGGATCGCTCTGGCCATCTCCAGGCCACTCATGACCGGCATCTTTATATCGGTGATGATGATGTCAGGATGTTCGTCATGATAGGTCTCAAGCCCCTCTTTGCCATTTTTGCAGTAATACACACGCTTCACCATCCGTTTGAGCATAATAAGAAAAGCCTCAGCGATGACCTCATCATCTTCGACATAAAGGATATGCATCTGCGAAAGTTCGTCGATGCTTTTGAGCTGTTTAGGCATGTCTACCCTCCTCTTGCTTCTGCGGGATACGGATGATAAACTGAGCACCCTCACGACCGTTCTCTACATCGACCGATCCGTTATAGTGACGTTCAATGATCTCTTTGACCATATAGAGACCTACACCGGTACCTTTTTTAGGAAACTTCGTCGTAAAATAGGGCTCAAATATCTTATGTAAGATGCTGGCATCGATCCCGCCACCATTATCACTGAAGGTCATCTGTAGCTCTTCTCGATCACGTATGACCTTGATCTTGATGTACCCTTTAAACTCACACTCCCTCTCCTGTCTCTCCAAGATAGCGTCTTTTGCGTTATTGATAAGATTTAAGGCCACTTGCTGATACTCATTGGGAAGTCCCCAGATAATAGCGTCCTCATCCTCAAGTGAGATATCGATCTGATGTGCTTTTAACTGTGGTCGTATAAGGTCGATACTCTTCTTGATCTGTTCGGTGACCGAGAAGCGCTCTTTCTCTTTGTTTGGTGTAAAGAAGTGGCGAAAATCATCAATAGTCGAAGACATGAACTCGATCTGCCGCATACTTTTTGAGACCATACCATCTACATATGTCTCATCGATCTCACCATGTTCATAAGCACCTTGGACATCCTGGATATAGAGCGCCAATGCGTTAAGCGGTTGACGCCACTGATGCGCGATGGCACTGATCATCTCACCCATCGCAGCCATCTTTGACTGCTCGATCATCACCTGTTCCTGTTCACGCTGCTTAAGCATCAGTGCTTTGAGTTCGATATTTTGACTTACAAGCTCTTTTTGAAGATCTCGCAGTGTGATGTGCGTGTTGATACGTACGAGCACCTCTTCAGGTTCAAAAGGTTTGGTGACATAGTCCACTCCACCTACACTAAAGGCTCTGACTTTATCTCTTACATCATCCATCGCGCTGATAAAGATGACCGGTATATCCTGACTCAGCTCATCTGCCTTAAGCCGTTCACATACTTCAAAGCCATCCATCTCCGGCATACGGATATCGAGCAAGATCAGATCCGGCAGCCTGAAGGCGACAGAGCGCAGCGCGATAGAACCACTCGATGCCGGACGGACCTTGTAACCATTTGTCGTGAGCAGTGAAGTAAGTAATCTTAGATTGGCTGGTGTATCATCGACTATCAATATCTCTATGGTCGAAGAAGCACGACTGCCTGTCCCATCATCCATCTGCTTCCTCCTCTTCGAGAAATCGTAACAGTACGTCGTATTCATAGTTCTCTGCCAGCGGGAACATCGCTCTAGCGACCTCTGGTGCTATCTGCTCTATACTATGGAGCTGTTTCGTGATCAGGTCTGGGTCTAACATGATCAGGGCACTTTTTAGCGCATCACGCGACGCTGTTGACAGCTTGTCTACAAGCTCTGCAGAAAGTGTCAGATGTCTTACTACACCTTCAGGGCTGCTCTCTTTATAGATATACTCCAGGTCTAGATACTCCTTCATCGTATCGAAGATCTCATCATGACGGTAGGGTTTATGGACAAGATCATCACAGCCAGCCTCGATGACTGCCGGTCGCTGCTCCTGAAACGCACTGGCAGTAAGTGCGATAATAGGGACATCTCTGTCGAGCTCACGGATGGATCTAGTGGCTTCATAACCATCCATCACCGGCATACGGATATCCATCCAGATAAAGTCAGGGCGTAACAGACGGAACCTCTCCAGCCCCTCTTTTCCATCACTGGCATCGTAGACATCGAACCCTACACCTGCGAGAAGCTGATGCAGAAGTAGACGGTTCTCTTTTTTATCCTCGACGATCAGGACCTTATAGCGATGCTTGGTCTCTTCGATACCGATCACCTTTTGGTGCACATGCCCGACATCGACCTCATCACTACTTACGATAAGGACCGCGATGGTCAAACGGAAGAGGGTCCCGTGAGCAAGTTCACTCTGTACATCGACATCAGCATGCATCAGTTCAAAGAACCTATGCGTGATAGCAAGACCGAGTCCCGTACCTTCAGCTATGCCTTTTGAGCTGCTTAGCTGGACAAAGGGGTCAAATACCTTCTCAAGCTCCTCTTTGTCCATACCTCTTCCACTGTCTTCGATCTCGACTATGACCTTACTGTGTCTCGTCTCATCTTCAGGTGTACTTCGGATCCGAAACGAGATCCCGCCCTCATCAGTATACTTGATGGCGTTACCGAGGATATTGATAAGGATCTGACGCAGTTTCTGCTCATCGATACGGATATATCGTACCAGGTCACTATGCATCTCGAGGTTAAAACGAAGATCCTTCTCATCTGCTCTGACCTGCATCATGGAAGCGATCTCACTCAGAAGCTTGTGAAGATCAGCGTTTACCTCACTTAACTCCATACGTCCCGCTTCTATCTTCGACATATCGAGTATATCGTTTATCAATGAGAGCAGATGAGTACCACTTTGTGAGATTATCTCCAGGTCCTCTTTTTGAGAGATCGTCGTCCCTTCCCCATCATGCATCAGCTGTGAGAATCCCAAGATGGCATTAAGTGGTGTACGTAATTCATGGCTCATGTTGGCAAGAAAGAGACTCTTTGATCTGTTAGCAGCTTCTGCCCGCTCTTTTTCGACCGTCAACTCCTGGGTGCGATCCTCAACGATGGACTCAAGGTTCTCATTAAGATGACGGATCTCTTTTTCGACGATGACCCGCTGTTTGATATCTTCTCTGAGATCGTCTTGCGTATGTCTAAGTTCCAACGCATTCTTATCAAGGGTATTTAGCATCAGATTAAACTCATGCGAAAGCTGACGCATCTCCGTGACACCGCCCTCACCTGCTCTGACATCTCTGCTACCCTGTCGTATATCTTTCATCGTGTTGATCAGACGTAAAAGCTGACTACTCAGACTGTTCGCTGTCAAATATGCGAAAAACATCCCTATCAGCAGGGCAA
>JAUWRZ010000105.1 GCA_030610325.1 Sulfurimonadaceae bacterium
CCAATGACATCATCCTGCGTGGTCAGAAAAAGGACAATATCAATGTCCTTATAGACGGAGCAAAAGTGTGTGGCGCCTGTCCCAACCGCATGGACCCACCTACCTCACATATCGTCACCCATAATATAGACTCTGTTGAGATCATCGAGGGACCTTATGATGTCGAGAACTTCGGGACACTCAGCGGTGGGGTCTATGTGACCACGACCAAACCTCAGAAAGGCTTTCACGGGGATGTCAACGTCAATATGGGAAGCTGGGGCTATAAGAAAGTATCTGCGACCGCCACAGGTGGAAATGATATGGTCCGAGTCCTTTTTGGTGCCTCTTATGAGACCAGTGAGCAGTATAAGGATGGTGATGGCAACACATTCGCCGATCAGGTAGACAACTTCATCGCCAACTCTACAAATCCGGGTGCCGTTGGAGGTACCGCCTATCTTCCTCAATACAGAGATATGGATGCCTATACCAAGAAGTCGTTTATGGGTAAGGTCTTTATCGACTTCACGGACGATCAGGAGCTGAAGCTGGAGTATACACGTAACGAAAGCGATGATGTCCTCTACCCATCAAGCAAGATGGACGCCATAGTCGATGACTCCAACATCTATAACGTCCAGTACAAGGTCGAGAACCTTGGCAGCCTCTCTAAAGAGTTGAGTGCCCAGTACTACCATACAGATGTAGAGCACCCGATGTCCATTCGTTACCGTAAAGCTTCTTTGGGCTTGATGCCTGATGGTTCGGTAAAAGGTGATATCACCAGTGCTCTGACGACCGATATGGATGGTCTTAAGATCAAGAACGTGACCGAACTGGACAAAGATATGGAGTTGACCGTCGGTGGCGATCTCAGTAGACGTAACTGGGACGGTATCTATACCAGAAATGGTAATGCGATGAAGTACACCCCACCTTCACCAAAGGCCGGTGATATCAAGACCAGTATCCCTAATGTAGATACGGATAATGCAGCACTCTTCCTCGAGTTTGTCCATAACACCGGGGCTCTAGAGTATAAAGTCGGTGCACGCTATGATGACACTACGGTCACACCAGAAGGCAACGAGCCTGATAACGACTACAGTGCGTTCAGTGCCAATGTCTTTGCTACATACACCGCTACAGACACCATGAAGATCTTTGGTGGTGTCGGTAAGGCATCTCGTGTCCCTGATGCGAGAGAGCTCTACTGGTACAGCTCTACTGGTGTTCAAGCCGGTACGACAGATCTCGATCAGACTACCAACTATGAAGTCGATCTCGGTATGGAGAACAGCTATGAGCAGTTCACCATCAAGTCGAAGATCTTCTATAGTATGCTTGAGGACTACATCTACTTCAATGCCGACAATGTCAATGCGACCGGTGCCGCTTTCCACTCGTTCCAGAACATAGATGCTACTATCTACGGTCTTGATATCATTGCCTCTTACTATGCAAGTGACCTTCTCTCTGTAGACTTTGGAGTCGCCTACCAGCGTGGTAAGAAAGACGAAGCACTTACCATCACTGAAGGACCACAAGCGGGACAGAAGCAGACCAATACCAATCTGGCAGAGATCCCACCTCTAAAAGGGAACATCGCTCTTAACTATGAGTATATGCCGGAGAGTCTCGCTAAGATCGAAGTCGTGGCTTCAGATAGCTGGGACGATTTTGATAGTGATAATGGTGAGCAGAAGATCGATGCATGGACGATCCTAAACCTGAAAGTAGACCATCAGTTTGACAGTGGATTTGGTCTGGCAGTCGGTGTGGACAATGTCTTTGATAGCACCTATGCCCTCTCAAACACTTATCAGGACCTTATCCTCATCAATGACGCGACAAATGATCCTATCATGCGTATGAACGAGCCTGGACGTTACTTCTATGTCAGTGCACGTTATACGTTCTAAACACTCAAGATAAAGGCGCTTCGCCTTTATCATCTTCCTTCCTTATCTTTTCATCCACTCTTATATCTACTGATCAAAAAACCACATGAAAGCAAACATCAGTCCCGGCGTCTTCGGCCTGCTCTCATCAAAGAGAAATGCTTTGGCATCGCTACGATCAAGATAGATGACCTCGATCGCTTCTACATCGATCCCGCCACCCTCATGGGCTTTCATCGACTCATCCAGCTCCGCATAATAAAGTGTCTGTCTCGCACCAGCAAAACCGACTGCCGTGTAGAAGGATGTCATCTTGCTAATCTTCTCTACAGGGACATCAAAACCACACTCTTCATGGATCTCTTCACGAGCTATCTCGACAAGCGATTTACTTTTATCTACTATCCCGGCACAGAGCTCAAAAGTGAAGCCATATCCATCTTTGAGATAGACAGGAGGCCGAAACTGTTTGACAAGGACAAAGGCATCCTTCTCTCGATGATAAAGCAAGATAGCGACACTGTCATGGACCTTGGCGATGTCCCAGCTCTTGGGCACACCGTCTTGAAGATAACTCATCCGCTCAAGCTTGACAAACGAAGAGTCACTGCAGGGCCTTAACGTGATGTTCTCGATCGTGTACATCAGGTACTCCTTAAAGGGATCTCTAAAGCATGATCAGTTGTGCAAGTCCCAAAAAGCTTAAAAAACCAAACACATCTGTGGCCGTAGTCAAAAGTACTGTCGAACCGACTGCCGGATCGACATCCAGACGTTTCAGAAAAAGAGGGATCGCGGCACCGAACAGTCCGGCTATGATCATATTGATAAGCATCGCCAGTCCTATCACAAGACCAAGAGAGGGAAGGTCAAACCATAAAAAGGCGATGACACCGATGAGGAGGGCAAAAAGAACACCGTTAAAGACACTTACGATGATCTCCTTACTCAGGGCTTGGCGGGCATTCTCTGCATCGACATCCCCCAGGGCCATCTGACGTACCATGACAGTCAGTGTCTGCGTACCGGCATTACCGCCCATCGAAGCGACGATAGGCATCAAGATAGCCAGTGGGATGAAGGCGGCCAGCGTCTCATCAAACATACCGATGACGATGGAAGCTAAAATAGCCGTTATAAGGTTCAAGACCAGCCATGAGGAGCGTTTTTTAAAGATACCAAAGATATCATCTTCCTGCTCGGTGTCATCATCTACCCCTGCCAGGTTGTAGATCTGATCCGTCGCACGCTCCTCGATGACATCATAGATATCATCCGAGGTGATACGTCCGACTAACTTACCCTGCCAATCGATCACCGGTAAGACTGTAAGGTCGTACTGCTCAAACATCGTCGCGACCTCTTCAATATCTGCGACCGCCTCTACAGAACGAAACTCCTTTGTCTCGATCAGCTCCCGATAGGTCTTTGAGAAGTCATATAAGATCAGATCCCCAAGTGGTATCGTAGCTATCAGGCGACGGTGGTCATTGATGATGAAGACCTGATAGATGTTCTCAAGCTCATCCGCTTCTTTAAGTCGCTTCAGCCGGTCGACAGAGGCTTGTACCGTCTCATCAAGCATCGCATCGAAAAGCTCTGTCTGCATCCAGGCACCGGCCTGGTCCTCTTCGTAACGACGAAGCTTGTCGATATCTTCTCTATCATCCTCATCAAGATGCGAGATGACCTGTTCACTCTTATCCTCATCAAAATCATCGATATCGTTGACAAGGTCTGTCGCATCATCGGACTCAAGTCCTTCGACAGCCTGCGCCAGCTCTTCGGAGGAGAGGTGAGCGATCGCCTCATCTTTTCGCTTTTCAGGCAACTCCAGCAGGACATCACCGAGTATGTCCTGAGGGATCTTTTCCAGGGCCTCAAGAAAAGCTTCCCGGCTCTCTTTCTTATAGATCTTTTTAAGGAGGTAAGCGATCTCTGAGGCATGGATGGAGTGTGACTCCGGGTCTTGCAGGAAGTTTTCGAAAGTGTGTTGGATCTCGCTAAAGTGTCTCATCCATCAACTCCTCTTTTGACACTATCTGCTGACAGGTGTCCGGGTCGATATAGCAAGTGTTCTCAAAAAGAGTCACTTTCTCAGCTTGTTGCTCTACCTCAAGATAGAGATCGATCTCATCATCAAGCTCTGCTTTAAGCTCTTTGAACGCCTTGAGTCTTTGACCTTTTAGTTTGTTGGTACTCACCTGTACGACCCTTGCCGGATTGATAGCACGCCCGTTTTTATAGAGGCCGAAGTGTAGATGCGGACCGGTCGAAAGGCCTGTTGTACCAACATAACCTATCACCTGCCCTTTTTTGACATACTTACCTCTCCCCATACCACGTTTGAAGGATTTCTGATGAGCATAGAGGGTCATATAGCCATCTTTATGACGGATCTTCGTCAGGTTGCCGTACCCTCGTGTATAACCGGCAAAGATGATCTTTCCACTGCCGGCTGCCATGATAGGCGTACCCCGCCTGGCAGCATAATCAATGCCAAGATGTGCTCTGTATCGCTTGAGTATCGGATGGAAACGCCGTTTTGTGAAGCCCGAACTTACTCTTGCGTTTCGCACCGGCCTCGCAAGCAGAAAACCCTCTACCTCATTACCCTTCTCATTGTAGTAACGCTCATCACTGTTAAGATAGAGATAGTGGCGTTTACTCCTCATCTCGATCATCGCCACTTCAAGCTTTGGCATCGTAAACGGTCTTCCGAGGCGATATTTTCGCGTATAGATCATGACCAGCGGATCGCCCTTACGCAGATCACGGCGAAAGTTCAGTGAGTTCTTAAACCCGTTGACAAAACTCTGTGCGACCCTTGAGGAGCCTGTAGCCTTGACAATATCGATATAAGGTGAGTTCTCGATCTTGACGACAAAGGCATCACGTCGGAGCTCACTGATGATAGGCAGTGCCTCGAACGTAAATGCACCCTCTTTTTTCAGCAGGTGCAGTTGTAGTTCATCATTGACCGGGATCAGGACCTGTTCAAGTGAGTCATTCGTATTAAACAGTACCTGATACTCTACCCCCGTAATGATCTCTTCGGTAAGTTTCTGATCCTCTTTATCGAGGTCATAGTACAACGACTGCGGCATCTCATTAGCTTCAAGAAAAGTCAAAAACGTCTCACCGTTTTTCCATTTCATGTTCTCGGCATGCGCTGCAAAGAGTATTAAAGGCAACGCGATCAAGAGCATGAGTCGAACCATATTTCCTACCCCTATGCCAGACTGGCAGACCAGATGTAAAGGAGTATCACACTCCCTGTATGGTCAGCTTAGACTGGCATTATTTTTATTTTGAAGAGTATCAAAACTTCACTTATACAAAGGTTTGCTCCGGTATAATCGCAGTTAAAAAAGGTTCTATTTGCGTGTTCTTATCCTCCTTGTACTGTTGCCGTTCTCACTACTTGCGGGCTCTCTATCCTCCCCTCTTGTGGAGGTCGATGGCAATAAAGCCACTGTAAAGATCAACCGTACAAGTACGGGAGTCAGCGGCTTCATAGTCCGTCATTTCAACACAGAGCGGAGCACCATCCTCGCCAACGCCACCGTCACTGGTTATGATAGTGAACGTGGAGTCGCCCTCCTGGAGCTCTCTACTTATACCGGACTAAGACAGAGTTCACTTCCAAGTGGAAGATGGACACCACAAGCCGGAGATGAGGCAGTACTTGGATTTGCCTATACCCGGGCACTCCTCATCGCACCCAGCGATGAGACCTATCACTCCATCATATCAAGGGTCCCTTCACTTCAGTGGGCACATCCTGACACCTTTGCTGCTTTTCTCTCCTATCGTGGGCACCCTACACCTCTACAGAAGGACTTTAAAGACTTTTGTACTACGTCCTCCTCCGGGCTACTCTACATCCACCTCAAAAAAAGCCTCTTCACGATGGATTGTAAAAGTATGCATCTGTTGCAGATCATACCTGTCGATATTGAACGCAAGGATGTCAAACTTCCCTTCTATTTTCGATTTGAGAAGATCAGGGAGGCCTGGTGGGGTGAAGGAAGTGATAGACTCACCTCGTACGACCCCTACTATTTTGGCCTGATCGTCAAAAACAATCCGGACAGTGAACTACTCAAGACGTATGCACAGGAGAACGACATCCCGCCTGAACTACTGGAGTCACACTGGCATGATGGGTTCACAGGACTCTTTGAGGGTGTCGAAGAAGAGAATCAGCCAGAAGTAAAATAAGGATCAACATGGAACAGAGACATCTAAAGTTTTTTAAGAAGCTCGTCGGTGATGAGAACATCTATGATGACAAAGCACATCTGATAGCTTACTCCTATGATGCGACGCGGGAACATTTCGAACCTGACGCCGTACTCTTTCCACGAGATGAGGCAGATGTAAGTGCTATCTTGACCTACTGCAATGAAGAGCGCATCATCATCGTACCTCGTGGTGCCGGCAGTGGTTTTACCGGTGGAGCCCTCCCCTCTTCGGGTGGGATCGTGCTCGCGTTCGAGCGGCATATGAATAAGATCCTTGAGATCGATATGGAGAACATGGTCGCTGTCGTACAGCCGGGCGTGATCAATATGGACCTTCAGCGTGCTGTCGAAGAGGTAGGTCTTTTCTACCCACCCGATCCGGCAAGCCAGGAGTACTCTACCATCGGCGGTAATGTCAACGAGAATGCCGGTGGTATGCGTGCTGCAAAATATGGCATAACCAAAGACTACGTGATGGCGATGCGCGCTGTACTGCCTAATGGTGATATCATCAAAGCCGGGAAACGCACCATCAAAGATGTCGCAGGGTATAACATCTCCGGTATCCTGATCGCCTCAGAAGGCACCCTGGCCGTCACCACCGAGGTGACCTTGAGACTTCTCGGGAAACCAAAGCTGACCAAGACGGCCATGGGGATCTTTGATACGGTAGATAAGGCGATGGAAGCTGTCTATAAGACGATGGCCAGCGGTGTCACACCCGTTGCTATGGAGTTTCTTGACAACCTCACCATACGCGCTGTCGAGCAGGTCTATAGCAAAGGTCTTCCTATCGATGCTGGCGCGATCTTAGTCACTGATGTCGATGGCAATCTCGAAAGTGATCTCGATTTCCAACTGGCCCAGATAGAGAAGGTATTCCGTGAGAACGGCTGCTCTGAGTTCAAGATCGCTGCTGATGAGAAAGAGGCAGCCGACATCTGGTTCGCTCGTCGTAATGCCTCACAGTCTCTCTCTGTCTATGGCAGTAAGAAGATCAATGAGGATGTCACTGTC
>JAUWRZ010000044.1 GCA_030610325.1 Sulfurimonadaceae bacterium
AGACCATTGGCTATAGCAGTCGCTGCACGTGAGCTTCTTTTCTCTTTATAAGGTCGATAGATATCTTCAAGGACTCTAAGGTGTTCTGCCTTGGCTCTCTGTTTTCTGATAGCTTCGCTTAACACCCCTTTCTCTGAGATGAGCCGCTCTATTTCCATCTTGCGTTCAAGTAATCTTTTGGCACTTTGATAGACTACTTCAAACTCTCGCAGCACTTCATCACTGGCACCACCGGTCATCTCTTTTCGATACCGTGCGATAAAAGGGATCGTAGCCCCATCATCAAGTAGCTTAAGGATGTTCTCGATGTGTGCTCTTGTCAGGCCGGTCTTCTCGACTAGAATATGGGTCAAGTGGCTCATACTAGCTTTCCAGCTTAGCTATCTTCTGGTGTAGAAGAGGGATCCTCTTCTATTGCAGGCTCCTCTTTGGGAACACTTTTTTTCTTTACGGCTTTAGCCATGATCTCGATATAACAGTGATCCCAATCTGCCTCTTTGGCTTTATCAAGGGCTGTTATGATCTCAGATGCACTCAGACTCTCTGCCTCGTCACTGCTTTGACCAAACTTACAGTCAAAGTCCCAGAAGGTCGCCTCATCAGGTAGACTTTTCTTACGTTCACGTTTTAAGTATCTTCGTATCTCATATTTGACTGATTCGAGTACTCGATCGGGGTGTTTGTTTGCTGTTTTTAACTGAAATATCTTTTTCAATCTTTGCCTTTTTATAAGTTGGTGGTAAAGTGTATGTTGATATCTTCGCTCTGATGCTCCAAAAGAGGAAGCGTGCTTAATGGGTCTGTCGAATATGAAGGTGGTTGCGTCAGATCTCTTGATGTGACATAAGGTATGTATCCAAGTGCATAGGCTTGCATATAGAGGAAGTCGATACCTTCTTTATCACCTAGGTCCCAATAATCGACACTGTAATAAGCTTTAGTAAGATCTCGCCTGTGCTCTAGCGGGTCTACTTTGGCAAACTCACCGTGATCGTTGAGATCACTCAATGTCGATTCAAGTAAAAATGCATTGACATCAGTCTCATCCATAATAGCAAAGCCTCTGTTTTGCATAAGGTAAAGATCGGGAAACGCATGTCTCAAGCTATTTATAAGTGTGATCACTTCGGCATGAGAGTGACTCATGAGTAGGGAGTCGACGGTATCTAACATAAGTCCGGTAAAGCCTTTGGCAATGATATCAGGTATGATAGTACCGGTGAGGTGAGCCAGCCACTCGTCATCTTTTAAAGAGACATAGTGACTCTCAAAGACCTTATGCGTACCAAGCAACAAGGCGCTCTCTTTGATCTCTTGAAAATAGGGGCGGGTAGGGTGGATCTCTCCAATACTGAGATAGGCTAAGGCCGTGTTTTTAAGGGGATGGACATCATGATAGACATCAGGTTCCAAGACGACAAGGTCGAACTGCTCGAGCGTGTTTATAGAGATCTTATCGGCATAATAGATAAAAAAAGGATAAGGGCGTCTGTACTTCTGTTTTGTCAATAGACCATCCGTGCTCGAAGATATTAAAAAAGCTCTTGTGCCCCGATGATCAGGGGGTTTCTGTGGGAATAAAAAAGTTATTAGTGTATAATATTATTATGAATACAAAAAACAATATCTTACTATTATCTCTCTTAATCGCGGCTCTTTTTACAGGATGTGCGCAAAGCATAGAGGAGAAGCAGCTTGTCAAACGTGATGAGAACATCACCATAAAGATCGAGGCCAAAGTCTTTCCAAGTGTTCATCAGGACATCTTGGCTCCGGTAGATGGTGTGGTAGATAAGATCCATGCGAAAAATGGTTCAATGATCAAAAAAGGGGATATCTTGTTTGAGATGGATACCCGATCAGCTCAGCTTGATATCGCCAAGTTGAGGAATGAGATAATATTGATCAAAAAGCGTCTTTCTATGATGTCGAGTAAGCAAGAAGCGTCGAAGCAGTCTGATGTAAGTATGCACCATAATGCAAAGAAATACCTCGAAAAGATAGTCAGGCTTCACGCAGAAGGGTATGCGACAGAGTCAGAGCTCTCTAGTGCACGAAAACGATATTATGACTCAGTCAATGCCAACAGTGAGAAACTTTATACCAATGTACGTAACAGTGATGACCAGCTGATACTTCTTCATGAGAAAGAGTCTTTACTGCAAAAGGTGCTTGATCAGGTAGATAGGTCTATTATAAGAAGTAACTACAGCGGCTATATTGTCGGTTCGAAACTAAAAGCAGGTAGTCAGATAGCTAGAAGTAGTAAGATGGGTTCGGTCATCAATATTGATACCATCATCGTTAAAGCGGGTCTGGCACCGGGTCTCTACCCATTCGTCAAGCAGGGGCAAAACGTAAAGATCGACTTTATTGTCACACCGCCATATAGTGTAAACGCTGATGTGAGTAGAGTCATCCCGGTCATCGACCCTGAGTTTGGACGTATGATCGTGGAGGTCGAACTCGCGAACGCAAACTACATCCTTCAAGATGGTATGAAAGCATTGGTGACTATCACCTTGAACGAAAGCGATCAGAAAGTGATCGAAGAGTACTTTATTGATAAAAAAGACCAGACGGTACTGGAAGTCCGATCAGGATTACGATGATCCGGATCAGCATCGACAAGATGCCCTTAAGTCTTCTTCACATCTTTTATTGCCATCTCCCTGATCAATCTGGTAGTGATGCGTACTTGTCTCTCCCCTCTTGCATAGACGACAGAGAAGGACATGACGAGAAATGCGATGGCTACGTAGACAGCCAGGTCTGAACCATATTCGACTGATACAAGGTTTGCGATGTAGTCAGCTACAGATGGAGCGATGATCAGCAAGACTACCATGAGGTAGAGTCCTATTATGAGTAAGCGTTTATAGGTCCGAAGCTTGTCTGAGAGCCCAATAGCCAAGAAAGCGATAGAGAACAGAGCGATAAGAAACAGGTCTAGGAGAAACATCAGCGAACCTTTCCTATGAGATATTCCAAGATGATATTGATACTGTTGAAGATGGACTGTCCTTTTGCTTTGGAGTAGTCGGTATAGATGATGGTACATGGCATCTCAATATAGGTGAGCTTGTTATGACGTATGATGTCGAGGACTTCTGATGCATGGGACATCTCGTTTTGCTTCATCTCAAATGCCGGGAACCTTTTGAGGTTAAGCATGCGAAAGCCATTGTGTGAATCGGTAAGCTTCAGGCCGCTAAAGAGAAAGCCAAACCAGATAGAGAACTTTAAGACATAGTGCTTTATCCTGGACATATTTACGGTGCTACCCATAAAGCGTGACCCCAGTATGACATCATACTCGCCTGTCTTTATGGTGTCGAGGAAGGGTTGGATATCTTTTGCATCATGCTGTCCATCTGCATCATAAGTCACGACATAGTCCATACCGATACGCTTGGCATACTCGATGCCTGTCTGCAGTGCGGCACCTTGGCCAAGATTATAGATATGTCTTAAGAGATGGATGCCTTTTACCTGAGAAGCGAAGATATAGGAGTCATCTGCTGAACCATCATCGACAACGATGATGGTATCATCAGGCCGGATATTTTTTAAGGTATCGAGAACGGTACGTATTGATCGTGATTCATTATACATAGCTATGACTACAGCAAGTCTTTCTGTCATGAATTATCCGTTTGTATATATTTAATATTGTTATTATAGCATTAAAGTGTTATAATGCCAAACGAAATATCTATTTTAACATCAAATGATGGTGACTATGACAATTACACATACTACAGACTTTATAGATAGGTTTAGGCAGGTACTTCATAAGACTTATGGGTACGGATCTTATATGGAGTTTTGTGTGGTCCCTTCACTCCCCTTCGGTTCTGTCCTAAGTTATATGCCGCTACTCAATTACACGGATAGGCTGTACGATGATGTGGATGATCTCTTAGAACTCTCCAAAGAGAGTGACTACCTTATACGTGCGCTAAATCCTGATCAGCACGAGTTTGAAGCTGATGAACCCGTAGCGATGCGTCTGGAGATAGTCTCATCCAGACCAGAAGAGCTGATGTTGTTGGCCAAGTCACGTTGTCGGAACAAGATACGCAACTCAAGTAAGAAGTTTCACTATACGCTTAAGAGCGGAAGAGCCTGTATTGAGGACTTTTATGAGATCTTATCGCAGACTTATCATCGTCATGGGACTCCGATCTTACCTAAAAAGCTCTTTTATGATCTGCAGGATGAGTTTGAGGAAAAGCTGATATATTTTGTCAGTTATGATGAAGATGGTCAGCCTGCTGCAGCCATGAGTGTCTTTGTCGATGAGACACTTGCCTGGTATGCCTGGGGTGGTGTCGAAGAGAGCTATAGCCAGAGACTGGCAGGTTATTACATCTATTTTGAGGTGTTGAAGCAAGTCACGCAGGAGTTTGATATAAAGGTGTTTGACTTTGGTCGTTCTCCTTTTGAGGGAAGTACCTATCGTTTTAAGTCTCAGTTTGGTGCGAAGCCTGTCAAGATCGAGCTTATTCGCCCTGAGAGTGCTGATCTCTACAGCAAGTATGCCTTAGCGGCAAAGATATGGCAGAGACTGCCTCGAAGTGTCGTACAGAAGGTAGGTCCGAGACTTACAAAATACCTGGCTGATCTTTGAAAAAGAGTATCTGGCTTCTTATAAAAGTCCTTTTGGTCGGTGCACTGGGTTATTATATCTTTCATGATATCGAGATGTCGCAGTTACTTCCGGCTCTGTTAGGTTACTCGTGGTCTTGGCTTTTTATCGCTATGGCGAGTGTGGTCCTAAGTGATCTCATCCTGGCGCTTAGATGGCGTTCGCTCTCACAGCACAGCTGTTCCTTAAGTGCTTCATTTGAATCCATAGTCTTCTCAGTATTTGCCAATTCTGTTCTACCCGCAAAGCTGGGAGAGGTGGCAAAACTATTTTATCTTCGTAAACTCTACGGTATCAGACTCTCTCATGGTTTCTCACTAATGCTGACAGAACGTTTCTTCGATGTGCTGGTCCTGGGAGTGTTGGTCGTCATCAGTGCTCAGCTCTACTGGCGAGACCCAAGTGTTCAGATATTTGGATGGATCGTCATCGCATTGATAGTCGCACTCTTTTTTCTGATAAAAAGTCCACTTGCACGAAGATCGATCCACTGGATGCCGGCAGCCAGTCTACGACGCTGGATGATCCGTCTCTATCACCATTTTCAGGTAGTCTTGGCTAAAGAGTCAGTCTTGACACTTACGTTCTGGTCGATCTTACTCTGGCTCTCTTACCTTTTTACCACGATGCTCTTCTTCTGGGCAGTGATGGGTCTGGAGCTGAGTCTGTCACAACTGTTCATAGCCAGTATGGTCGCTTTTGTCGCTTTCTCCATACCGCTGCTTCCTGCAGGAAGCGGGACTTTTCAAGTCGGTGTGATCTTGATCTTGACCCAGTATGGTGTCTCCAAAGAGGAAGCACTTATAGGCAGTATCGTCTTGCAGCTTATCATGATACTGCCCTCGACGATCATATCGTTAGTATTGTTACAGAAAAAAGAGCTCTCACTAAAAGAGTTTATGAAGGGTGATGATGAGTAAGGTCTATGATAGTTCACCACTATGGTTGACGCTGGATGTGGAGCAGCTTCATGACGCGAATTTTGGGGTCAAGACCCTTATGGACCCGCAGATAGATTATGAACGTATTATCGATGAGTGGATAGAGCAGGCGGAGAGACTAAAGATAAAGTCCACCTGTTTTGTCCTGGGCAGTTTTGCACAGAAGTTTCCTCAAGCAGTCGAGAAGCTGGCAAAAGAGGGTCATGAGGTCGCATCACATGGCTTGACGCATGATCTTGTCTATAAGCAGACATTCGATACCTTTACCCACTCCATACAAGAGTCAAAAAAGATCCTCGAAGACATCATCCAGTCGCCAGTCGAGGGTTACCGAAGTGCCAGTTGGTCGCTTCCGTTTGAGAAACGCTATTATGAAGCGTTGGTCCAGACCGGTTACCGTTACAGCTCATCATATTTTCCTTTTAAGACCTATATGTATGGTAACAGTATCGATCGTAAAGCTCCTTTTGACATCATTACACCATCTGGTACGATAAAAGAGATCCCGCTTCTAAAGTCGTACCTGCCTTTTAGTGGTGGTCTTTATCTGCGAGTGTTACCGTCATGGCTTCATAAGCTCTTGATGCGCTCTTTGATCAAAGAGGGACACAGACCTATCATCTATACGCATCCCTATGAGATGACGGGTAAATATCTACCGAGTGCGATGCGCAAGGCGATAAAGGTGGATATGGCGTATATCCTTGCATTTGCCGAGACATCGCCAAGTCGTGAGAAGCTGGCTGGACTACTTCACTATGCCTATACGTTTCAATCCCGGGAGACGTCGTAAGAGTAGACCCGTCACGGCTAGTACCAGGCTCATCCACGAAGTCTCAAGCAGTATGGCCGCGATGACGTCACTGAACCAGTGTGCATGGATATAGACACGAGAGAACGCACCAAGGAAGATAAGTAACGCGAGCAGAAGCAAAAACAGGTTTTTATATAAAGTCTCTTTGATCACTGCATAGTAGGTGAAGAGAAGATACAGTCCCAGTACTGTGACCAGTGATGTATGACCGGAGGGGTAGGAGAGCAGTGAGACATCGATGGGATGGTCCGGGGGTCGGAAACGCTCTATAAGATGTTTGACAGCCATGGCTATCAAAGCTCCTCCGGTAAATGAGACGAGATAGAGGGCGAGTCGGTAAAACCATCGCTTATACCAAAAGATCGGGAGTAAGATAGCGGTCATCACCATGATGCCTTTGATGTCTGTCACTATGGAGAACCAGAGCATCAGTGTCTCCAGAATAGGATGGTAGAACTCACTCATCAGGCTGTTGAAATAGATATCGAACCTGACAAGTGGACCTTCAGTCAGTACGTCATGTGTTATGAATAGAAAAAGAAGTAGTGTCACAAGATGGATGGCGACCAATCTCTTCTCTATGTGAGTGTAAAGGTATCTGCTGTTTATGAGGATGTGTGCAAAGATAAAGAGTACAAGTATGATAAGCGCAGTGACTATGATCAGCATCGTATCTCCTCTCTACTACTGTTTAGTCTTATCGAGTCGAGTAAGACGTGTCTCGATCTCTTCATGAATACTGAGAAAAGCATCGACGATGATCTTGTCAAACATCTTGCCAGAACCCTCTCTTGTCATCCTGACAGCCTCTTTAAACTCTATTGCTGCTTTAAAAGAGCGGTCACTGATGAGTTCTATGAAGTATTCGCTCAATGCAAGGATCTGTGCCAGCCTTGGGATCTCATTACCTTTGATACCATAAGGATAACCTTTACCATCGACACGTTCGTGATGATACTTGATGATCGATGCGATCGGATAGAGATTGGCTACGGGTTCAAGCAGTATGGAGCCGATGATAGGATGCAGTCTATAGCTGTCACTCTCATCATAACTCTCCTGGAGCAGATCGTTGATATCACCGATACTACCTATATCATGAAGTTTTGATGCATGATCGATAGCATCGAGTTCATCTATGGATAAAAAGAGTACTTTACCGATCTCCATCGAGACCAGACGTACTTTTTTACTATGCAGGTATCTATAGGGGTCTTCGTTCTCCAGTAATGCATTGGCCTGTTCGAGAAAACGGATGTAGTTCTTAGCCATAGCACTCTCTTCATTGAGTGTCGAGATGAAGATCCCGGTCAGGTCAAGAAAGGAGCCCAGGGTCTTTAACGCCTCCGCCTCCAGAGGTGTCTGGGTGTAGACATCTACTTTGTTATCGGTATTTCGTAGAAAAAAGGTCTTTGGACGATCATGGTCACAACTACCCAGATCGACTTTTATATCATCACTATTGCTTAGTAGGGTGACTCTGTCAGCATGGACTACTTTCTTTACCATGGATAGAAGATAGCGCATATAACCATCATCTCCGAACCTTGTCCCGTTGATAGTATCGTAGAGTACTTTTGCCGTCTTGGCGATCTGTAGCTCAGTATGGTTCTCATCATCTTCTCTCAGGCAGCTATAGTGAGCCAAGATGATCTCGATGATACCCTGATGACTCTGCAGTCGGAGTCGCTGCGTGGAGTAGGACCTGAAAAGGAGCTGCTGATCTTGAGTGATATAACTTGTGACATTGTAGTTTCCCAGAGTCGTGTAGGTCTTCAGACTCTGTCTACTCAGATGCAGGGATGCTCCTGCAGCTGATCCTTTGGCATCAAGATCGATATTACTGCTAATAAGGATATAGGTCTCGCCTTGTAGTTGATACAGAGCGATATAGTCGCATCTGAGCCATTTTCGAAAATCCATCAGCTTTGTCGTCGCTACATCGATGTTGTCGATAGTAGCGTAATCGTACATGAACGTATTAAGGTCGTAACTGGTCCGTTCAAGCTTGGAGTATTTCTTTGACAGGATGTAGGTGATGTAGATAAACAGAAGCATCAACAGTAAAAAGACCCACCACATATAGTTTGACATAAAATCGGTCAGGTCCAGAAGATTGTCAGTTATAGTATCTGGTAGAGTCTTATTGAAAAAATAGTGCATCTCATCAATAGGCTGCATTTTGGCTCCTCTCTTTTTGCATCTTCTTCAGTTTTTCGAGATGTCGTACATAGGCCTGGTTGTCGATCTTGTAGACGGTCACTATCTCATTTTCCATATAAATAGAGATGTTGTCATGACTCATCTGATAGTGCTCTATCCACAGTTTTAACTGTTCGTTGATATCTGAACGCCAGCGGTAGTACCACTCATCCATCCCATTAAAGGGGTGGGAGACGTTCTCTACGAAGATATAGACCCACTCTGTCGCACCGACTTTCAGATAATGTTCATTAGGATCAAAGTTAAATATAAACTGTTGTGCATTGATGTGAAATCCCCTGCCAAGTGCTTTGGGGTAACTCTGCACATAAGATATCATCGTCCAGGTATAGGGACGATGTCTTTGTGAGAGATCATAGATCAAAAACGCTAGATCATTATACTCAACAGAGTTGGTTTCTTTGATAAAGTGTTCACTGTCGATCCATCGTGGTGTGAGCGTGATGATGGTGACCGAAGCAGTGAATGTTATGATCAAGACCAGGTGCCTCGCATAACTTCTATAAAAGTAGCGTAAAGGTCTTGCGATGAACAGTGAGAAGTATAGACCTCCCCCTACGGCAAACACGAGTAGCAGATACTCTGCTGCTCGGGTCTGTTTTACGATACGCGGCAAGCCGAGATTTGGGGCGATGTAGATAAATATCACTACGATGATACCAAGTGAAAGGGCAAGAAAAGGAAACTGTCGTCTCTTGAACAGAGCTGTCAAAGGCAAGAGCGACATCAAAAAGAGCATGCTCATCTGATAGATGTTTGTAACGGTGAACTCGATGGTCTCTCCCCCATCACTTATGTTTATGATACTCTTTTTTGTACCAAAGAGGGTGTCTAAAAAAGGGGCTGCGGCCCCGAAGTCCTGGGGCAGTCCATATTTGAACATGGATAAGACCCACATATTCCCCAATATGGAAGCGATGATGACTGCAAAGCTCCCCTCTCTGAACATCCGCCAGTTGAGCAGTCCAAAAAAGATAGCAGCAATAAAGATCAGCAGGTCTACCGCAAGGACATAGAAGGCACCACCGCCGTGAAAAGTGAACATCAAGAAGATACTCAGGCCATATAAGCGAAGGTAGACAGACTTTTTTGTGAGTACCCAGCTGCTCATAAAGTAGATGTTCAGCAGATAGAACGAAGAGGCGAACTCATAAGCCAGTCCGGCACCATAGCGTTCGTAGGGAATATGGGCTATTGTGACCAGCTCCTCGAGTTTTTGTGCTGTATCGTAGTCACTGAGCCAGGCAAAATAGAACCTAAGTCCGGCCCATTCGACCAGAGGTGGAAGATCTGTGTCGGAGAGTCTTCCCAGAAAGATATCGGCAGCAGGAGAGAGAAAGACAATACCAAAAAGTACAAGGCTGAAAAGGGCACTGTAGGGTGAGGCGGTCACTTTGTAGACGACATAATAGAGACCAAAAAGTACAAAGACGATGAGTAGTGCAGGG
>JAUWRZ010000449.1 GCA_030610325.1 Sulfurimonadaceae bacterium
CGCTGCTTGCATCCTCATCTATGTTGATAGTGATCTCTGGTCGTGACACGGCATGGGCGATGACCGCATCTTTGGCATTGTTTATGAGATTGATGAAGACCTGCATCAGTTCACGTCTATGCATCAAGACCATTGCGTCACTCTTAGCTTCAATACTCAAGGTGATGTCATGGCTTTTCAGGCTTGGACCGATGACTTTTTGTGTCTCTTCCAGTACAGCCTGGATGGTGACCTTCTCTCTCTCCTGGTTTGGACGAAAAAAGTCTCTAAAATCATCGATGGTATGTGAAAGATGCTGTGTCTGCTGGAGTATTCTTTTCGACTGCGCTTTGACTTCACTCTCTTTGAGCTCCTCCAGCTCAATATCCAGTAACAGGTTATTGGCACCCATCGAGATGACAGATAGGGGCTGCCGCCACTGATGTGCGATCATACTGATCATCTCACCCATCGCTGCGTGACGTGATTGTGAGAGCATCAGCTCCTCCTGATCTCTTAACTGCGCTTCGGCTTTTTTATGTTCAGTGATATCACGAAATATCTCCAGTTTTGAGATAGTGCCATCACTGTTCTTCAACGGAGTATCTATGAGATCATACTGCCTGCCGTTCTTACTTGAGAACCACTCCCAGCGTACTGTCTTACCAGCGAGGACGTCCTCGTTCTTACACCAGGGGCATACTTCGTCTCTATCATGAAAATAGCTGTAACACTTTTTACCCTCTGTAGGACCGAACTCCTTTACCAGTACAGGATTGACATACTCGATATCAAAGCTACTGTTGACTATATAGACACCATCCATCATGGACTCAAATATCTTGGTGAGTTTATCACGCTCTGAGCGTAGGTCTTTTGTCCTCTCGTCTATAGTCTGCTCAAGCTTGATCTCATGTCTTTGAAGTCGAGATCGTGAACTAAGCAATGCTCTGTTTAGATAAGAGAGACGGATAAGGTAAGCCAAGCTTATAAGAAACAGAAGAAGAGTCGAGAACATAGCATATTTATGCTCTCTCCAGAGGTTTTTCAAGGTAATACGTCCGTAGTCCTGATAGGGTTCAGCCCGTAATGATCTCAAAAGAGAGTGTACATCTGCATAGTCCAGTGGTACCGTCCAACCTGTGTAGTCACCCGATATCGCGGCATCATCATCGGGCTTGATATTGAGCAGTACTATCATGATCTTATTGGCAAGCTCATGCGAAGTGTGTGGCAGTAGGGCAAAGGCCCATTCCGGATAAAGTCTTGTCGTATGTGGAAAAGGAAAAGCATCTTCTCTTTGGCCTATGATCTTGAGTGCATCTTTCGCCAGTCTGTTCTGCGCGATCAGTGTCTCCATGATCCCGGTACGCACGATCCCGATATCGACCTTATCTGCGATGACATCTTCGATGACTGTATACTGTACGCCTTTAGGGGAAAAAAGCACTTGTGAACAGACCTCATACGGGTCGAGACCACTCTCTCTTAGTTCAAGTAAAGCCATCTGCCAGCCACCGAATGCTTTTGGATGGACCGCCATCAGTGATCTGCCTCTGATATCTTTAAGAGTGTTGATGTCTGTTCGATCAGCTTTAGTAAAGACAACGCTTGAGAACTCTGTGACACCTCCGGCGATCCTGAAGTTCTTTAATGTTGCCAGACGACTGATCCCTGAGAGATGCTCTAATCTGGCATAATCTGTTGGATTAGTGATGACAAAGTCAATATCAGCATCACTTACAGATCTTTGTATCTTGTCAAAATCGACGATAGTGACCAATTTAAAAGTGTGTTCAGGTATTTCCTTATTAAGTAATCTGATCGTCGCAGACCACTTTTTTATGGCAGCTTGCTCTCCACTATGTGCTCTTACACCTATCTTGATGATGTTTTTTGACGCATACAGTGATGAGAGTGTGATGATAAATAGTAAGAATAAGACCTTCATGTCATTTATCATACGATCTAACGATTAAAGGGATACTGAATGTAAAAAACGAACATCTTTCTTCTCTTTTATCTGAGTATAAGAGAGAATAAAGTCAATATTATTATAAGTAGTGATATAATGTTAAAAATATTTTGGCTTTGAATAAAGGGCACCTCTAACGCCCCTGTATATCATCAGAGGTGCCCTAAATGAAGAGTGTAGCCATAGTAAAGGATGATCGATGTTGGATACTTTGACACTGCTTTATATAGAAGGTGATGTCGAGATCTTGGAAGAGATCGACTTTTTTTTACGTAAGCAGGTCAAGACCCTCTACACTGCTAGCGATTCTGTAGAGGGATATAGACTCTTTAAAGATTATCGTCCTGACCTTATTATCGTAGATCTTGATCTGCAGGGTCTAAGTGGACTGGATCTGCTTGAGAAGATCCGTGAAGAGGGAGATGATATTCCTATCATCGTCTCGGCCGATCTAAATGAGAGTGATATGTTCTTACA
>JAUWRZ010000120.1 GCA_030610325.1 Sulfurimonadaceae bacterium
CCCCCTTGAGCAGCTTAGACGATTGAAGCGAGAAGTGTTTGTCTTTGGTCTTCTACAGGTAGTCCTGTCTATGGCACTGTTCTCACTGCTAGGTATGTACCTGTTTGGGCTTGAACAAAAGACAGCTTTTATCGTGGGTGGTGCATTAGCACTCTCTTCGACAGCGATCGTACTGAAGATACTTCAAGAGTCTGGTGATATGGCAAGACCTTATGGTAGACAGGCTCTGGGCATCTTACTGTTTCAAGACCTGGCAGTCATCCCGCTACTGTTTATGGTCTCGTTTTTTACGCACGAAGACCAGAGCCTGATCGTCCTTATAGGAGAGACACTTTTAAGTGGTCTTATGGCGATCGTCGTCATCTATCTTTTTGGAAAGTATGTACTGGGAGCCTACTTTGATATCGTCAACAAGACTAAGTCACAAGAGATCTTTATAGAGTCGATCCTGATCAAAGTACTTGGTTCTGCAGCGCTTACCTATTGGCTGGGATTTTCGTACACATTAGGTGCGTTCCTGGCTGGGATGATGATCGCTGAGACGCGTTATAAGATACAGGTGGAAGTGAACTTCATACCCTTTCGTGACTTGATGCTTGGTATCTTCTTTATCTCTGTAGGACTCCAGATAAGTTTTGATTTCTTACTTGAGAATGTGATGCTCATCTTATCGCTTATGGTAGCTATCATGGTCATCAAGGCATTGATATTATTTACTATTATCCGTTTTTACAGTGTGAGTCATGTGAGTATGAAAACGGCACTGACCCTTGCCCAGGTAGGAGAGTTCTCCTTTGCCATTCTGGAGCTTTCCCGTATGGAAGGGCTTATCGCACCTGTCTTGAGTCAGACGCTTATCATCGCCGTAGTCTTTTCCATGATACTGACACCCTTTATGCTCAAAAACATAGATCGCTTAAGTCAATGGTCTGAGCCGGATGAGATCGACATCTCTACGCAACAGACAGGTCATCAGATGCAAGGTCATATCGTCGTTATCGGTTATGGCAGACTTGGACAGCATGTTGTCCATCATCTGAAAAAACGAAACCTGCCTTATATAGCTATTGATTTTCATACTAATCTTGTCCAGGAAGGTGAGAAAGAGGGGAATAATGTCAAGTTTGGCGATGCGACCAACCGTGCGGTACTGGAACACCTTGATATCGAGGATGCCGCAGCTGTGATAATCGCAACGCATGATGAGAACCGCATCCCTTACATGATAGATCTTCTTAAAGAGTATCGAGATCATGTCAATGTCATCACACGCATATCAGACTTCTCCCAGAAGAGTCTGTTGGAGTACCTTGATGATCACACCTATGTCAATGAGAACGATGTCGTCGCCCGTGCGATGGTCGAAAAGGCACTGCTCTCCCCTTATGAAGTGCAGAGTCGTCTATAAGAGTACCTTGCGGATCTAATAGACATCTTTAGTTTAGTACATAATACTGAATATGTAGTCTGTGCTTCTCGTGGCACTGCTACAAAGAGACGAGGCAGAGTCTAAGAGCTCTCTATTGGCCAATGCAAATGCTGGAGGCGATAATGTCCATCGGGGTATGGTCTTGGGCCTTCTTGCCGGAGCGGCAGCTACGGAGACAGCTGTTGAGTTGAAAAAAGACCTTTTGGCCTATGAGGAGCCTAAACGGAGGTAGATCAGTTTGTCAGTCTGATCTCAGGTGGTCGATATTGTAAAATATCAATTATTATCGCCTCGTGTCCCTTTCTCTGCCTGGACTCTGAAAGTCTTTGGTGCACGTTTTGAAGTGCTTGGTCTAGTACTTCCTGAGGGTTTGGAACCTGGTTTTGATGTCTTCTCATAAGGCTTTTTTGAATCATAAGAGTTGGATTTACTGAAGGAACCTTTATCTCGAGGAGCATCTTTTTTTCTATTTTCGTATGAATTACGTTCACCAGACTTCTTATCGGTCCCAGCAGTGTTGGACTTCTCTCGGTCCTGACGCTCTTTAGGCTTACCATCATGACTATGATTGCGCTCACCGCTCTTTCCGGAGAACATCGGTTTGCCATTCTCGTCTTTTCCTATGTAACGTGAAGCACCACTGCTTTTCTTTACGCGACTATCTGTCTTTTTTGCATCAGATGCATAAGGTTTGCGCGCCGGACGTCTATCATCAGACTTACTCTTGTCATAAGGCTTTTTATCCGTGTGTTTATCATCTCTACGTGGTCTCTCATCTCGACGAGGTCTCTGCTCTCGTCTGCTATCTCTACTGTTGCCTCTTGTCGTATCGGGAGTATCAGAGAGTGGCTCGAACCCAGTGATGACCTCTTGCATGATAGTCCGTCCCAGAAGCATCTCGATAGGGTAGAGCTGTGTCTGCTCATCTTTATCAAGCAAGATCACCGCATGTGTATCTGTCCGTGCCAGACGTGCCATATAGTCAGTAGCATCTGCCGGGAGATCATAACTTATGAGCAGATCGCACCGAAGCTCGGCTGCATCTGTGAGTTCACTGTCACTTCTGATAAAGACGTTCTCCACTGCAGGAAAGTCTTCAAGTACCAGTGGTCCATTCGCCGTGACGATCAGGATATTTTTTCCACTGTTGCGGGTGATCAGGATGTTTAGCAGTTCGTTTTTTCGTTTATGTTCGCAGGGGTGGATGCGATGATTGTGTCGTTTGATAGTCAGGGTAGGGGATGCCATGAAAGTCCTTTGATATTAGGAGGGATCAACCGCTTAAGATAAGGACTGATGTGCAGACCGGGGTGTGATCGGTAGCCGCCATTATAGCGTAAACCAGTACGCTTATATTGCTGTGTTTACCGCAAACGTAAATAGTTTGGCTATAATGCAGTCAAATTCAACTGTTTTCGGCTGCGACTTTAATCTTTCAAAATCGACTTCTTGAACCTAATTTTTAACTTATACCGGTCT
Organism: Sulfurimonadaceae bacterium; assembly: GCA_030610325.1. Lineage (GTDB taxonomy): Bacteria > Campylobacterota > Campylobacteria > Campylobacterales > Sulfurimonadaceae > BB26. Next base: position 2,909 of record JAUWRZ010000120.1, read on the forward strand.
GCATCTTTGCAAAGGCCACTCAATTTAAGGAACTATATCTATGTCATTTAACACACTCGGTCTATCCGAGCCGATCTTACGCGCTATCAAAGATCAGGGTTACAGCGAACCCACCCCTATTCAAAAGCAGGCGATCCCTATCATCTTAAGTAAGAAAGATGTCCTTGCCGGTGCGCAGACCGGGACAGGTAAGACAGCCGGTTTCACACTGCCACTGCTGCAGCGCCTGAGTGAACGTGCTCCGGCTAAAGGGAAACGTCATGTACGTGCACTTATCCTGACTCCTACCCGTGAACTGGCGGCTCAGGTCGCAGAGAGTGTCGAGACTTACGGAAAATACCTTTCATTTAAGTCGATGGTCATCTTCGGTGGTGTTAGCATCAATCCGCAGATCACACGGTTACGTCAGGGTGTCGATATCGTCATCGCGACACCGGGCCGTCTGCTGGACCATGTAGGACAGAAGACCTTGGACCTCTCCAAAGTGGAGTTCCTGATCCTGGATGAAGCGGACCGTATGCTCGATATGGGCTTTATCCACGATATCAAGAAAGTCCTGGCTATCTTGCCAAAACAGCGTCAGAACCTTCTCTTCTCAGCGACATTCTCCAATGAGATCAAAAAGTTGGCAGATGGTCTTTTGGACTCACCTACACTCATCGAGGTCGCTCGTCGTAATAAGTCGGCGGAAAGTGTGGAACAGTCAGTGTACCCTGTTGATCGAGAACGAAAAAGAGAGTTGCTATCGCACCTGATCACGACGGGGAATTGGAGTCAGGTCCTGGTCTTCACCCGAACAAAACATGGGGCTAACCGTTTAACAACACAGCTTGAGAAAGATGGGATAAGCGCCGCTGCTATCCATGGAAACAAGAGCCAGACAGCGCGTACAAAAGCGTTGGCAAACTTTAAGCAGGGTACGGTGCGGGTACTGGTAGCCACTGACATCGCTGCGCGCGGGATCGATATCGATCAACTGCCGCATGTCGTGAACTATGAACTGCCTAATATTTCCGAGGACTATGTACACCGTATTGGACGTACAGGGCGTGCCGGAAACGAGGGTGAAGCGATGTCGCTCGTCTGTGTGGACGAACACGAATATCTGCGTAATATCGAGAAGTTGATCAAAAAAGATATCCGTAAGGTCCAGGTCAAAGGTTTTGAACCAGATCCTTCTATACAAGCAGAACCAATACAACAAAGAAGTGCAGGGCGTAGAGGTAATAGCTCACGTTCGAACAATGGTGGCGGAAGATCTCGTCAGAAGTCGACTACCAGTGCGACGCGACAGGACTCAGGCCGTAATGGTGGAGGAAGACCTTCTACAAAGCAACGCAGCAGAGACTCACACAGAGGAAATAGATAATGGCAAGAACAAACTACTCATACGAAAAACGCAGTAGAGAGCTGGAAAAACAGAAGAAAAAAGAGGACAAACGTCTAAAGAAATTGGCGGAGAAGAATGAGAAGGCTGGTGGGGAAGCACTGGCACCTTCAGAAGCTGAAGTGGCAGAGACTCTGCCTACCGGTGAAGATGAGCCGCAAAAAGCGTAACGGCCTGAAAGCCTGAGCTCACTCTTACATCTTTAGTCAATCCATCCAGTAAGTCGGATCATACCCTTCTGATGGACGTGCTACTTCCTTTCGTTGAAGCTCTTTTACCATTGTAAAGAGCTGGGAACCGTCTACAGGACTCTGCTTTGCTGAGCCATCCACACGAGTAAAACCGGACCTCTCAAACAGAGCTAGTGCCGGAGAGTCATGGATGACACTTACGCTAAGGCGTTCATAGAGCGCTCCGGCCTCGAGTAGGAGCTGTTCAAGCATAGCAGAAGCGATGCCAGTACACCTGAACTCTGGTTTGACGGCGATGGTCAGTACGGGCGTGATGTCATCAATATAAGCATCAGCTTCATCGCTTGCTTTGAGAAGACGTATCCATGCTGCTCCGGCGATCTCATGTCCGACGAGGGCATAGAGTCCGACGTCGTGATGGTTCAGGCCATAGTACTTCTCATAGATGGTTAATCGGGGAAAGTCCTCAAGACTCATCTGTATGTCATCAAGACGTGCGGCGTAGTAAAGCATATCGGTCGCGATACGCTGTTCGGAAGATCTGAGAAAATAAAGTGTTGGTTTCATAGGCGGCATTATATCAAGTCTATAGCCATCGAGATGAAGGGAACAATACAAAGGGAACATCTGCTTTCTTTTAGGCCCACATCTTTGCTATAATAAGCACAATATAAAGGGCACCTCTAGAACCCTGATGATGCACAGGGTTTTTAGAGGTGCCCTAAAGAGCCATCATTATGGCAACAATCTAAATAAATAGGTATGGCCTATTTGATACAAGGACATTTAAGACTTTAATGGATCAGTTATTACTCTATTTCTTCCTGGCAGTGGGTGTCTCGTTTTTATGTTCGATCCTGGAATCGGTACTTTTATCGGTAAATATGTCTTACATCATGGTCTTGGAAAAAGACCGGCCATCTATTGGTAGACTGCTTAGGGTCCAAAAACTAAACATCAACAAATCAATAGCTTCAGTCCTTATCTTAAACACGATCGCAAACACTTTGGGTGCGGCCGCAGTAGGGGCTCAAGCCTCGATCTTGTTTGGTAATGAAGCAGTCGTCTACGTCTCAGTGATCCTCACTTTTGCTATCTTGTTCTTCTCAGAGATCATTCCCAAGACCATCGGTGCTATGTATTGGAAGCAGCTTGCTCCCATTACATCGCAGTTCATCCGTATCTTCACCTTTATGACCTATCCGATCATCCTGACCACACTCTTTGTGACCAATCGGATCTCAAAAGGCAAAGATGATGTCAACACCCTTACCAAAGAGGAACTTTTAGAGAGTATGCTGCTTAGTGAGGATGATGGTGTCATCGATGAGAAAGAGTCTGATGTCATTGAGAACATCCTGGGTCTCGATAAGGTCAAAGTCCAATCTATCCTGACTCCCAGAAGTGTTGTCTTTGCCATCGATGAGCATATGAGTATCAAAGAGATCATGGAAACGCAAAATGACATCTTCAAGTTTTCGCGTATTCCTGTCTATGATGGCTCCATAGAAGAGGTCACCGGTATCGTGATGACAAAAAAGATCTTTCAGCAGGCACTTAAAGATGATAGTGTAAGTGTCGGGTCGATCAAAAAAGAGATCTTTACGATCAACGAGAATATCCCGGTCTCAAAAGCTTTGGACCTTCTGATCTCTAAAAAGGACCATATGTTTCTGGTGATGGACAATTACGATCAGACAGAGGGTATTGTCACATTGGAAGACTGTATCGAGACGATCTTGGGTGTTGAGATCGTAGATGAGAGTGACGGTGTCGAAGATATGCGCGAACTTGCCAAGTCAAGGATGAAGCAACGAAGAAAGAAGCGCGAGAGCTATATATGATAGCTCTCTTGCACTCACACCAGACTCAGGCCGACTTTCCCCTTCTCCTTATCTATGGAGATGACCTCTACGCGAGGAAGATACTGATTTAACGACAGTACTTCCAGAGGATGTTTGATACGTTTTACGCTCATCTTCGAGATATGGATCATCCCGTCATCCTTCAGACCGATATCTACAAAAGCACCAAAATCAGCGATATTTCTTACCACACCGGAGAGGAGACTTCCTACATGAAGCATCGTGATATCTGTTACTCCCTCTTTGAAAGGGATCGGTGGAAGCTCCTCTCGGGGGTCAA
>JAUWRZ010000002.1 GCA_030610325.1 Sulfurimonadaceae bacterium
CCGCTGAAATAGAGTGCGCTATTATAGGTACGACCGTTCTCCTTGATCGCAGCTCCGATGACTATATCAATAGCTTGCGAGACAATACGCAGTTCAGAGAGCTCCTCGATGCTCCAGGAGTCTTCATAGACCTTATCCTGCAGCATATAGCCATTTAATGCCAGCTCCGGGAAGACCGCCACATCTGCACTCTCAGAGAGCGATCTAAGCGTCTCTATACTGCCTTGGAGGTTTGAACGGTTCAGTCTTGGAGCGTTCTGTATCAGAGCTGTCTTCATCAAAGTGCTTCGACTACCTTTTTAAGACTCTCCATATCAGAGACGTTCATCGTAGTCATAGCCTTGTTGATACGTCGGTTCAAGCCCTTAAGCAGTACACCGTTACCAAACTCGATCGCCATATCTACGTCATCAGCTATAGCCAGGATAGACTGCTTGTAACGTACCGGACGGATAAGCTGCTCAGTGACCAGTTCGACCGCCTGCTGTTTTGTATGATAAGGCTTCTCTGTGACATTAGAGATGACATCTGCGACAAACGGATCACGCAGAGACTTCTCAAGCTCATGACGAAGTGGCTCCTGCGCACTCGAGAGCAGTGGGCAGTGGCTCGCGACTGACATGTTCAACAAGATCGCACGCTTGGCACCTGCTTCTTTAAACGTGCTCTCAAGGCTTTCAAGATCAGCCTTCAGACCAGCGATAACCAGCTGACCATCTTGATTATAGTTAGCCGGCCAGACACTTTTGTTATCTTTGTTTCGTGCATCCGTACAAATAGAGTCAACACTCTCATCATCCAGGCCGACGATAGCCATCATACCTGCGTCGATACCCTCACAGGCTGCCTGCATCAATGTCCCGCGCTTATGTACCAGTTCTACAGCGTCAAGGTAATCCATAGCTCCCGTAGCACAAAGTGCCGATATCTCACCGAGTGAATGTCCAAGGAAGAGTGCCGGTTTAACGGTATGTGCTTCCTGGAACAGTTTATAGGCGATGATAGAGACAAGTAATATCGCCGGTTGTGTATAGGCAGTCTGGTTGATCTGCTCGTTCTCTTCGAAAAGCAGTGCCTTAAAATCAACACCGATCCGAGCACCGGCTTTATCAAACATCTCTCGTGCAGTAGCACTCTCATCATAAAACGACTTACCCATACCTATTGTCTGACTTCCCTGTCCCGGGAAGATCATTGCTATTCGTTTACTCATCTAGTTGATACTCCTTGTTCTCTGCGATTTTTTTACGTAGTGTATTTCTGTTCAACCCCAACCGTTCGGAGAGTTGTAACTGTGATCTGAACTGCTTTAAGCCTGCCCTGATCAACGGTACCTCATAAAGGTATAGAAGGTCTCTGTAGTCATTGTTCGAGCCCATCTTGTCTGAAAGGAACTTCTCCGTTATGCGCATCAGGTCATTCTCAGTTATATTACTCAAAAGAAAGTAAAAGAAGAGTTGTCTGCGTAGTGAAGAGGAGTTCTCACTCAGGTCTGGCTCGATTCCACTCATATCGAGTTCTCTCTTCTCTCCAAAGAGTGCCTCAGCATCAAGGTGATACTGCTTTTGAAGTTCCACTACATCCTCTCGCCGTTCACTCAATGGAGGAAGGTACAGGCGCACTGAGAACATCTCTTCGAGCTTCTCTTGCACATAGTTATCACTCCCGGTAGCGACTACACGAACACCGTTTTGTACTATATGTTCATGCAGTACGTTCAGATTGGAGATGTTCTCTATGCGTGTGATGATCAGCTCGCTGTTGCTTTGAAGCGCAAGTATGATCTCATTAAGATCATTAGCATCGATGATAGTAGCATTGGGGAGGATATAGCGGGCAAGCAGTCTCTTACCTGTTGCTTTCTCACCCGATATAAGGGCGTTGACAGAAAGCAGTTTTAAGAGATTTGCTGTTTTAAATGCCTCAGTCGAGGCATTTGAAGCGGTTACGAAATTAGTGGCATCCACAGCTGTGGCCGTCGTCAGTCGAACAGCTACCACTAGTCTCAGCTTGGTTCTCAGCAGGGACACCGCTAAGTGCCTCATCAGCAGATGCGTCACGGATATTATGGATAGTGACACTGAACATCAGATCTTTTCCTGCAAGAGGGTGATTGAAGTCGATGAAGACAGTCTCTTCAGCGACCTCTTTGACAGTGACCTGGACTGTACCACCGTCCTCACCTTGACCATAAAGTGTCATACCTACGTTAAGATCGATACCGGCGAACTGATCTTTTGAGAGCTCCTGCTGAGCCTCATCATTGTACTCACCATAAGCATCTTCAGCTTTTACAAGTAGATCACCTTTTTCGCCAATGTTCATGTTTGTGATACCAGACTCAAGACCTGGGATGATCTGACCTTTTCCAAACATAAATACTAATGGCTGACCACCAACATTACTGTCAACGATCTTATCACCATCACGTACTTCATACTCCAGGGATACTACCTGATTTGATTCGATTGCCATGAGAGACCTTTTAGTTAAAATTTTGGGGGATTTTAGCATACTAAGCTATTAACTGCCTGAAAAACAGACAGTAAGTGCTTAAGATAAAGGATGTGCCCTATCCATTTATCTTAATAAGACACATCTGTTTTGATGTGTATCAGGCGTCAAGCACGCCTTCGTTCGCGATCTCTTCCTCTGTCGCATCACGGACATCAAGAAGTGTCACACTAAAGTGCAAGTCATGCCCGGCAAGTGGATGATTAAAGTCGACTACCACTGTATTATCTCTGAGGCCTATGACCGTGACCTGGATCGACTGACCATCAGCATCTTGTCCCTGAAGCGGTGTTCCCAGCTCAAGGTCGATCCCCTCGAACTGATCTCTAGGGACCTCTTCTTGAGCCTCTTCATCATACTCACCATAAGCATCAGCAGCCTTTACGACGATATTGGCCTTATCAGCGATGTTCATCTCAGCCATTCCGATCTCAAGGCCTGGGATGACCTTACCCTTACCGGTCAAAAATACCAATGGGTCACCACCGACATTGCTATCGACGACACTACCATCTACTTGTACTTCGTACTCCATTGAGACGATCTGATCAACTTTTACTGCCATCTTCTCTCCTGTGACTCTATTTTAACTTATCTTTTGCGATCTTCGCAGCTTTCGTTGATGGGTACTTAGCGATGATCGCTCTAAAGAAGAGATCAGCATTCTTTGTATCACCCGTACTCTTCATCGCTATAGCTGAATGAAGCAGCAGCGTAGGCATGTAACTCGCTTTATCATAGAGTTTCGCACTCTCTTTAAAGTAAGCTATCGACTTACCGTAGTTCTTACGGTAGTACCACATCTCACCAAGCATGTAATTTGCCCGTGCAGGTTTATATCCGCGTTGTATCAGAGTCTGATACTGTTTTATGGCAGCGGTATAACGCTGTCGCTCATAGTTGGCCTTGGCCTCTACTTCGAGCTGTTTACTGTTTATCTTTGCAGGTTTAGCTGCTTTTGCAGCTCCTCCGGAACGGAGCTCTTTACCGATCAGACTTTTAAACTCGTTGACATCGTTGACCAGCGCGTTATACTCTTTTTTAGAGACATAGTCACTGTTCATAGCATCCAGAAGTGTAGAGAACTCATCAAGCACTGCTCGCAGTTTGATGATGTTTGCCTCATTACTCTTACCGATAGCCTGGTTCTCTTTTACGACTTCCTGCAGTCTCTCGAGGGAGTCATCAGTATCAAACTGATCAGTGATCACCTTAAGCTCTCTTCTGTTCTTCTCCGATTTTTCGTTCAGACCCTCGATAATGGTCTGAAGTCCATCTACCCGCTCAAGCAGACTGTCCACCTGATTCTCATTGGCATGACTCTTGCGTTTGATGGTATCAAGCGTCTTTTTGTTCTTGAGGATACTTTTCTCGCTGGAAGTCAGACCGTAAGGATTGTCACTATCTAGATCGCCGGCACCGAACGCAGATGGTTCGGCAGCTAAAAGCGAAAGAGGAAGAAGGGATGCTGCTAATAGTAGTATGCGCATCTACGGTAGAAGTTTGAAGTCTACACGGCGGTTCTCACCCCAACACGCATCAGTCTTATCAGTACATACAGGATTGCTCTCACCATAACTGACCATAGTGATACGACCAGCATCTACACCGTTCTGTATCATCTCTGTCTTCACAGTGTTGGCACGTTTAAGGCCCAGTGCATAGTTATACTCATCACTACCCCACTCATCACAGTTACCCTCAAGTTTGATGGTATACTCTTGTGCATCACTGTTGACCAGTTTGACATTACCATCTACGTTTTCCTGCATATCCGGACGTATATCGAACTTATCGAAATCAAAGGTCACTGATTGCATCTTGCGCTCAATACCGCTCATCGTCATCTCACTACTGTCTACTCCAGAGAAACCGTCTGCATCTACTGTCATGACATCTTCAGGGATAGACTCTGTCAGCGTATCAGTAGCAGTTTGTGCGCTATCGTCTGTTGTGTCGATCGCCGGCTCTTTTGTACTACAGCCACTAAATGCCAGCAGTGCGATCAATGCACTTGAAAGAAGGATACTTTTCATAATATGAAGACCTTTATGTAAAAATTGCTGTTATTTTAGCAAAAGACTCTTAAGAGTAGTAGACTTTCACATCTATCAGGAAGAAATCTATAAAAACAGTATATATCTATAAAAAAGTATATTTGTTACTGGAGGAAGAGGGATGGATCGGTGGTCTGCAGACCTACCAGTCCATAGACTGGATCTTACCGATCTTAAGCGGGAAAAGGAAGTTCTTATTGTGCTTCAGACGTACGACACCGATAGAGCTCTGCTGCTTATAACTTTTTATGAACAAGATAGCATCACCATCTTTTGAGAAACGGGGAAACTCATTGACTCCCGTAGCTGTCAGACGTCGGATAAAATCAGTCTTAGTCGAGATAAGATGCAGATTAAAAGTGTTACGTGAGAAAGCATTGGCACTCTCGCGGGCTTTGTAGACTATGAGGTCCCCATGAGCACTACATGCTGCATTGCTTTTACCATAGTAGACCATCTGCTCTACCGCTTTTGATCCGATCTTCTTAGCAAAGATATTAGGATATCCAAGACGGTTTGACACAAATGTGATACGGTCATCTGACATAAACTGGGCATTTACATCGATGCCTCCGTATTTTGTCAGTCGCTGCCTCTTCTTACTTTCTACATCGTACTGATAGATATCTGGTTGTCCGTTAGGAGCCATAGTCAACAGAAGCCTCTTACCATCGTGTCGGACGTCAGAGCATATCAGCATCCCATCAGAGCTGGTGATCTTCTCACTTTTTCCAGTATATATATCCATCTTGTAAAGTGTAGGGATCTTCCCATCAAGATCAGTGAAGTAGAAGCTGCTCTGCTTCTTATCAGCCCACTTTGGAAAGACGTTCAGTCCTCCCCGTATGATCACCCGTTGATAACTCAATGTATAATCAGTAAGTAATATCTCACTTTTTTGAGGAGCGACCAAACGCGTCAGGATGACTTTTCTTTTCATCCAGTCTACCGGGTCAGCACCCATATAAGAGTTGACATCGTATGCAATAGCATGAACGATAAAGATATACTGCTCACTGTTACGAAGACGGTACTTCTTCGAAAAGACGGTGGAGTCATCACTTAACATCTTTGCCCGGACTATGAAGAGACCGCTGTCATCTTTCTCAAGACTGTAACGCACGACATAATCAGATTTCCGATTACTTCTCTCTACGTTCTCATCTTCAAAATAGCTCTCTGTGTACTGATCTTTGACATTGAAGAGGGAGAGTACGTTGAGATCACCGACTAACGCTTTGAAAAAACGTTTACTTAGACCATCTTTATAATCTACCGAGGCATCCTCGACTGCGATCGATGACAAGCCATCGACTCGTTTTGTCACCTCTATCGTCGCATCAGCACTAAAAAGAAGTGTCAATGAGAACAGTAATACCAGTAGTATACGCATACTACTCCTTTGCTGTCAAAATAATATCGATCGTGATCGACTCTGATTTGGGGTGTTTGGGAAACAGGAGACTCTTCAGACGGCCTTTAAGCGAATCTACTTCGTCATTGAAAGCATTGCTTCCTGAACGAGCCAAGACCTTAAAGTCACTAAGATGACCATAGGCATCTAGCCATATCCGTACCTTGGCGCTGTTTCCCTCACTGTTTACAGGCGGGTAGAAGTGCCCGTAAACGAAAGCCTGTATTTTAGCCAAATATTCGTTTACTTCCGAAGCCGATGAACCCGATGAACCGACGAGCTCTGCAGCAGGTCGCACCAGTTCAAGTTCCTTGACTCTCTTTGAAGCGATATCACTCTTTTTGGATGTCGTCGTCTTAATACGCTTCTCGATCGCACTGAGTCGCTTGGCATCGATCTTCTTAGGTCTCTCAGTTGCTTTTGGTGTGATCTTCTTTGTCCATACTTCCGAGAAGAGGGAAGAGACATCAGGCACAGTCTTAGGTGGTTCAGCAGGTTTTGGTGCACTTTTTGGTTTTACCACAGGCTTTGGTGCAGGTTTTTTTGTATCGTTTGGCGAAGGTCTCATGGATGACAGGTCAATAGAGACAGCTATATACTTATCTTTTTTTAAAGCATAACTCTTCACTTTATCACTGCTCAGTACCAAGATGAAGAAAAGTGTTATGACAAGACCAAAGATAGCGAATGATATCGCACCACTAAGGTAGAAGTAGTAGTCGTTACGTCTAGCCATTGGTCGCCAGAGAGACTTCAGCGAAGCCTGCCTGTTTGACGGCCCCCAAAACACCCATCACTGTGCCATAATCAAGCGATGTATCAGCACTGATCATGACGGAGGCTTTTTTGTCTAGATTGTTCTGTGCGAACTGATAGAAATTGTCGCCAAAGGCATTTAACTGGAACTTCTCTTTATTTACCATCACCTCACCATCTTTATTGATCGTAATATGTACTGGAGGTTTTTGAGAAAGCTCTTTCTGTGCTGAGCCCTGAGGAAGCTTAATAAGTTCTTCATAGACTATATTGGGTGCTATTACCATCAAGATAGCAAGTAGTACAAGCATGACATCCACCAGAGGTGTGATGTTCAATTCCGGATCTTCATCCCAATCGAAGTCCATCTCACTGCCCATTTAAAAGCAGTGCATCACCTTGCATGCGAATAAGACTGTTGAGTTCGAAGGCGCGCCGCTTTAGCAGCTGATGAAAAGTGTACGCGAAGATAGCTACAAATATACCTGCAGCCGTTGCAATAAGCGCATCTGAGACACCTGCCGCTATGATCGACATCGTCCCACTTGCCTCGCCAATATGGTCAAAAGTATCCAATATAGAGACGACTGTACCAAAAAGTCCGATGAACGGCGAGGTGGATGCGACCAGAGAGAGATAGGCAAGGCCTTTGGTCGACTCTTTAGTCGCTGCGTACATACCCAGGTCCAACAACTCTCTTGATACTATATCATTTGTTTTGATGAAATGGCTAAGGTAAGAGCGGTCAGATACATGCGATGAGCCCATCAAGAGTGCCTCAAGTGAAGAGGACTCTTTTGAGACCCAGCGTCCAAGGGAGAAATAGCGATAGAAAAAGACCCAGTTCAGGGCTAAGAAATAGACTGCAAGCAATATAAGGACAAAGAGCGTTACTTCGTGGCTCTTATCATAGAAATCTATTAATCTATCAAGCATTATCTAGACTAATCTATATGCAGCAGATTCTATTTTTGCTGAGACTGCAGCGATCGCTACATTCGAATCAGAGACATCACTTATAAGTCTCTTGGCATCTTCCAGGGCTTTTGCGACATCACTCTCGTTCTCACCGCGAATAGCTACAGCTCCGTCGACAAGTACCACTACCTTAGTCTCATCTACCTGAACAACACCCCAGTTCACTACGATAGACTCTGTGGTACCGTTCTCAGTCTCAAAGTCGATGACGCCGGCACTCAGGAGTGTCGTGATCGATGCGTGATGAGGAAGTACGCCAAACTCACCCTCTTCACCAGGAAGAGTGACACTTTGCGCCTGACCATCGAAGATGAGTCCATTAGGCGTCAGTATCTCAAGCTTTAGTGTTTCCATTGTTTATCCTTTAAAGGCGTAAGAATTACTTAGCTTTTTGTTTATCGGCTTTTTCAATAGCCTCTTTCATATTACCGACCATATAGAAAGCACTCTCTGGAAGATGATCGAACTCACCGTCGAGAATACCTTTGAAGCCCTTGATCGTATCTTCAAGAGTGACATACTTACCAGGTGAACCGGTAAATACCTCTGCGACGAAGAACGGCTGTGAAAGGAACTTCTCTATCTTACGTGCACGCTCGACAGTAGACTTATCGTCTTCTGAAAGCTCATCCATACCAAGGATCGCGATGATATCCTGCAGGTCTTTATATTTCTGTAGAGTCTGCTGAACACCACGAGCTACACCATAATGCTCTTCACCGATGATCTGTGGATCAAGCAGGCGTGATGTAGAGTCAAGTGGGTCGACTGCCGGGTAGATACCCTTCTCTGCTATCTTACGGTTAAGTACTGTAGTCGCATCAAGGTGTGCGAAGACAGATGCCGGTGCAGGGTCAGTCAAGTCATCCGCAGGTACATATACTGCCTGTACTGAAGTGATAGAACCCTTCTTAGTAGAGGTAATACGATCTTGAAGAGCACCCATCTCACGAGCAAGTGTCGGCTGATAACCAACAGCTGAAGGGATACGCCCAAGAAGTGCTGACATCTCAGAACCAGACTGTGCGAAACGGAAGATATTATCGATAAACATCAATACGTCCAGACCAGATTCATCACGGAAATACTCAGCCATAGTCAGACCGGTAAGTGCGATACGGTTACGTGCTCCAGGAGGTTCACTCATCTGCCCGTAGCAGAGTGCGACTTTATCCAGTACGTTCGAGTCTTTCATCTCATGATAAAGGTCATTACCTTCACGAGTACGTTCACCGACACCGGCAAATACTGAAAGTCCGTCATGTCCGTGTGCGACATTGTGGATAAGTTCCATGATGATGACTGTCTTACCGACACCCGCACCACCGAACAGTCCGACTTTACCACCTTTTGCATAAGGTGCGAGAAGGTCGACGACTTTGATACCCGTCTCAAACATCTCAGTCTTAGTGCTCTGCTCTACCAGTGGTGGAGGATCACGGTGAATAGACCATGTCTCAGAATCTGTGACTTGCTCTCCATCATCAATGGTCTCACCGATGACGTTAAAGATACGTCCTAGTACTTTCTCACCGACTGGGACTTTGATCGGTCCACCAGTAGCGATAGCTTCCATACCACGTACAAGACCTTCACTCATATCCATAGCGATCGTACGTACGCGACCATTACCTAAGTGTGCTGCGACCTCTAGTACTAGACGTTGTTCAACACCGTCAAGACTGTTTTTAACTTCTATCGCCTCATTGATCTCAGGAAGTACTCCTTCAAAATCAACATCGACAACCGGTCCAATTACCTGGGAAATCTTACCTATCATATTTTCTCTCCAATTATTTCATCGACTCGACGCCGCTGATAATTTCAATTAATTCAGTCGTAATAGCTTCTTGACGTGCTTTGTTATATTTCACGTTAAGTGTCTTGACCATCTCTTTTGCATTGTTAGTCGCAGCGTCCATCGCCTGCATCCTGGCACTATGTTCAGCTGCTACAGAATCTATCAGTGCGTAGTACATATTGTATTCGACATACTTTGTGATCAATGAGTCAAGGACTTTCTCTTCGTCCTCAGCCTCTATCTCGACCATTGAACTTTGGGCCTTGTCATCACAATCATAATCGTCCACGTCTACTGGCAAGATCTTGTTCACATGAAGCTCTTGCGTGATCACGTTCTTGTATCCGTTATAGACGATATATAGACCATCGATGACACCATCGTTGAAGTCTCTTATAGATGACTGGATAAACTCAGCCGATCTTGCGACATCAGGAGCAGAACTAAGATCTTTGACAGCATCCATAAGCTCTACTTCATTATAGGTAAAGAACTCAACACCTTTCTTACCTATACCGCGTAAGCGGACTTTGATCTTCTTCTCTTTATGCTCTCTCATCAGCTTCTTGACAGCTTTGATCGTCTGAAGATTAAAACCGCCACACAAGCCTTTGTCTGCAGTGACAAAGATGATATCTACCATCTCAGGTTCGTCGATAGTCTCAAAACTTCGACTAGCAATACCACCGATCTTATGACAGTTGATACGACCAGAGAGTTCAGTGATCAACTCATTTGTCTTCTCAGCAAAAAGACGTGAGCGCTTAGCGAGCTCTTCAGCTCTACGAAGTTTCGCTGTAGAGACAAGTTTCATCGCACGCGTAGTCTTCTGCGTATTGGAAACACTCTTGATCTTTCTTTGAATATCTTTTAAGTTGGCCATAATGGTCCTTACTCAGCAACAAAAGTAGCTTTAAACTCTTCTAATGCTTTTTTCATCAATCCAGAAGTCTCATCATCGATCTTCAATACACTTCTGATGTTCTCAAAGATCTGAGGGTATGATGCTTCTACAAAAGGATAAAGCTCAGCTTCAAACCTTACGACATTCGATGCGTCCATATCATCAAGGAAACCTTCATTACCTGCGAAGATGATCAAAGCCTGCTTCTCAGCTGGTATTGGAGAGTATGGAGGCTGCTTAAGCACTTCGACCATACGCTGACCACGCTCAAGCTGATTACGGCTGATCTCATCAAGGTCAGATGCGAACTGTGCGAATGCCTGGAGTTCACGATACTGAGCAAGGTCAAGACGCAATGTACCGGCGACCTGCTTCGTAGCTTTTATCTGCGCTGCACCACCAACACGTGATACAGAAAGACCGACGTTGATCGCAGGACGGATACCTGAGTTGAAAAGATCTGTCTCAAGGAAGATCTGTCCGTCAGTGATCGAGATGACATTTGTCGGGATATATGCCGCGACATCTCCCGCCTGTGTCTCAATGATCGGCAGTGCAGTCATAGAACCGCCGCCTAGCTCATCATTGACCTTAGCTGCACGCTCAAGTAGACGAGAGTGTAGATAGAAGACATCACCAGGATATGCTTCACGGCCCGGAGGACGACGAAGGATAAGTGACATCTCACGGTAAGCGACTGCATGCTTTGTAAGGTCATCATAGACGATCAATGCATGACGCGCATTGTCACGGAAGTACTCACCCATAGTGACACCTGCATATGGTGCAAGGTACTGCAATGCAGCTGCTTCAGAAGCAGATGAGTTCACGATGATCGTGTATTCAAGAGCGCCGTGCTCTTCAAGTCTACGTACGACTTGTGCGACAGTAGACTCTTTTTGACCTATTGCGACATAGATACAGACGACACCATTACCTTTTTGGTTAATGATCGTATCTAGTGCGACAGTAGTCTTACCTGTCTGACGGTCACCAATGATCAGCTCCCGCTGTCCACGGCCGATAGGCACAAGAGCGTCGATAGCTTTAATACCTGTTGCAAGTGGTTCATGTACTGATTTACGAGCCATGATAACAGGTGCTTTCTCTTCGACAAAACGTGACTCTGTAGTCTCGATCGGCCCTTTACCATCTACTGGCTCTCCAAGAGAGTTGACGACACGACCAAGAAGTGCATCACCAACAGGTACACGCAACAGTCTGTTCAGACGCTTTACAGACATACCTTCACGTAGTCCTTTAGCGCGCCCAAGGACAACAATACCTACACTACTCTCTTCGAGGTTTTGTGCAAGGCCCTGTGTGCCATCTTCAAACTCTACCATCTCACCAGCCATGACATTACTCAGGCCATAGACCTGCGCAACACCATCTGCATACGAGACTATCTTACCTGTCTCATTGATGTCGACACTTAACTCAAAGTTCTCAATACGTTCTTTTATGATCGAGCTGATCTCATCAGCTTGTACTTTTGCTACCACTAGTCTTCTCCTTTATAAGCTAAAATTAAATTGCTTTTAGAATATGCTCGATAATCTGCATATTCATACGGCTTTTCGAGAAATTGATCTCGATACCAAGGTCTTCTACTTCCACTTTCACACCATCAAAATCTGTTTTAACAAATTCCAGCACGACTTCCGCGTCTACCTTTTTACCAAGACCTGATCCCAGATCCGTGATAGTAGCTGCATCGATATCACTGTTACTATAGATGACACCGGTATAGCTCTTACTAGCACGAGCAGCATCCTTTTTCATCTCTTCAGCGATTGCCGGGATGATATTGATCCTACCGTTTTCTACCAAGAGTCTGATCAGATTTTCCACCTGAGCACTTTTCGAAGCTTTGACACTCTCGAGAAGTAGTGCTTCTTTGTCCGCAGCAGCGACATCAGGACTCTCCATCATCTGAGCGAAACGCGCATCATCAAAACCTGACGAAAGCGCATCGAAGATCGTACTGATGTTCTCCATAGCGGAGTCATCGACTGTCTCTTTTAAAGCTCTAATATAGCGTTTTGCGATAAGTTCTTTCATATCTACGCCACCTTCTTCATAATGATCTTCGCCATAGTCTCTTTATCGAAACCGGCACTCTCCTGGACAAGGAGGTCCTCCATGACATTATCGACTATGCCTCGGACCATCTGACGCTGTTCCAGCTCCATCAGGGAAGCGTTTTGCTTACCGATGTTTGCCAGTTCGACTTCACACTGCTCTACTAATCTCTCACCAAGCAGTTTGTTCTCTTTTGCAGCCGTGACCCTTAACTCTTCAGCAAATCTCTTTGCTTCATCGATCTTAAGTTCAGCGTCCTCTTTTGCACGTTTTGACTCACGTAAGCGCTCTTGTACTTTCTCAAGATCGCTTGCGATATCTTTTGAACGTCCACCAAAAAAGTTCTTGATAGGATCTGCAAGAAGATAATACAAGATACCTGCGAAGATCAGGAAGTTGACTGTACGTTGTACGATGTCAGTGCCTGCACTACTGTCAGTATCACCAGATGCGAAGAGATAACCGGACGTTATCAGCAAAGCAAGAATAATTTTACCCATGTACCACCCTTATATCTGACTGAACTTGGCTTTGACAGCTTCTTTGAACAATGGCATCTGTGACAACAACGCATTCTTCAACTGTTCGCCTTCTAAAGCCATGTTCTTTTCAAACTCAGCATACTCTTTTGCAAGTTCAGACCGCTTTACACCGATCTTACTGTCTGCATCAGCTTTCGCATCAGCGATCACTTTTTCTCTTAAAGCAGCAGCTTCCAGTCTGGCATCCATGCTTATCTTCTCTGCTTCTTCGGTAAGTGCTGCTATCTCACCGTCGTTGTTACCAACTTCATCAAGATCTTTTTGTATATCAGCATCACGCTTGTTCATAAAAGCAAATAGAGGATTATATAGCCAACTGTTCAGAACGGCAATGAGAGTAAGAAAGACGATCACGGTAATGCCCAAAAGCATCGGATTTATATCTAACATAGCACCTCCTAAAAGTTGCGAGATTATACACTTAATAAATTGAAGGGATAGTTAAAGAGAGATGAATCATTAAATAAAATTTTAAAACGCATAAGATAAAGTAGAAAAAAGTGACTTGTAGAGATAAAAACTCAAGACAGTCGTATATAAAAGAGGATGCACTTCGCTCTTTATGAGAGGTGATAGTAATGGAAAAAGACGTTTAGAGCATCTTATGACTGATAAACTGCCTTGATAAGCGTACTTACTGGAAATAGCTCATAAAAGCATCTAACTCATCATCATCACTAAACGTAACGGTGATCTTACTCCCTTTATAAGCAGCTCTAAAACCAAGATCACTTAGCTTTGAACGGAGCATCGAGGCATCCGGACCCACTTTTATCTCAGGTCTCTGGCCCCTGTTCTTAGGCTCTTTCATCTGCTTAGTCATACTTTCGACTTCACGTACGCTCAACTTTTGGCCAATGATGGAATCAAGCATCAGCTTCTGCTCTTTATCATCGAGACCCACTAACACCTTCGCATGTCCAGCTGTTATCTTCCCTTCACTCAGGGCAGACTGTGCATCTCTTGAGAGTTGAAGAAGCCGTAAAGTATTACTGATATGCGCTCGGCTCTTGTGCACTATACGCGAGAGTTCGTCATGTGTTGAACCATGTGCTTCTATCAGTTCTTCATAAGCATGTGCTAGATCGATGACATTAAGCTCATCACGCTGGATGTTCTCGACAAGGGCATGTTGACGCATCTGGTCGCTATCGGCACTGGCTAGTACAGCACGGATACTCTCGAGTTTTGCCAACTTGCTTGCTCGCAGACGACGCTCACCAGCTACAAGGACATAACCGTCAACATCTTCCACAACGACGATAGGCTGCAGCAGTCCGTGCTGCTTAAGAGAATCAGCAAGTTCAGCAAGGGACTTCTCATCAAAAGTCTTACGAGGTTGATAAGGGTTTGGTCTGATCTCTGTCAGCGGGATATCCAAGACTACATGCTGTTTTGGAAGCTCGTTCTCATAAGCCTCCTCTATCTCACCAAGCAGTGCACCAAGGCCACGCCCTAAAGCATTTGACTTCCCCATTATGCGATGATAGCCTGGGCAAGGTTCTGATAAGCGATAGAGCCTGTGGATTTGACATCATAAAGTATGGCCGGCTTACCAAAACTTGGACTCTCGGCAAGTTTGACATTTCTTGGTATGACGATGAACTCATCATCCTCACCCTTGAAGAGTTTGCCTTTAAAATGCTGTCTCAGGTCATAAAACACCTGCTTTGAGAGATTGTTCTGTGAACTGTACATAGTCGGCAAGAATCCCTTTATAGAGAGTCTCGGGTTGATCGTCTTACGGATAAGACGGACTGTGTTCAGAAGTTGCGCAAGTCCTTCAAGGGCAAAGAACTCACACTGGATAGGGATTATGACAGAGTTTGATGCAGCAAGTGCATTGATGGTCATCGGGCCAAGCGCCGGAGGTGAGTCGATGATGACATAGTCATAATCTCTCTTTACCTGTGCGATCGCCTTTTTCAAGATAAGCTCACGCCCTTTTGCACTGCCCGCCTCATAATACTCTTTCTCTATACCTACAAGTCCAATATTTGAAGGAGCCAGGTTGAGTGTCGGCAAGGTAGTCTTTAAGATCACATCTTTAAGCCCCTTGGTGCCGATCAGGACATGATAGATATTAAACTCATAATCATTTCTATGATATCCAAGCGATGTCGTCGCATTGGCTTGGGGATCAGCATCGATCAACAGCACCTTTTTTTCGGCGACAGCCAGGGATGCAGCAAGATTGACAGCGGTCGTCGTCTTGCCGACGCCACCTTTTTGATTGGCGATTACTATTACTTCACTCATCTTAAACTGAATATCCTTTGTCCCGCAAACTCGATTGATCCATCATTGAGCAGTCTCACATCTTTTAGTGCGATCTTTCTTTCATCATGATGGGTAAATGCAACTCTATTGTTTGCAAATTCTAACGCGTACTTACTAAATATCTGCTTCCATGAAACCATTTTTTCCACCTTTGCAAAATAGCTTTTTAACAACATTTTCTGTTCAATATCAATATCAAGTATGCCAAACCCCTCTGGAGCTGCCTTCAAATTCATACCTATGCCGCAGATGAGAGTCTCTCCTATCATGTTTGTGATCGCACCACCGATCTTCTTATCTTCAAGATAGAAGTCATTTGGCCACTTTAGCCAAAGGGCAGAACCTGACTCTTCAAGTGTCTCTTTTAAAAGATAACTGAAATAGAGAGAACTTGATTCGAGCCTGAGATCGTCGGGTAAGATCGACCGTTCTATGGCAAAGGAGACGAAAAGATTGCCATCAAGTCCATGCCAACTGTTTCCACGACTCCCCTGTCCGGCACTCTGTCGAACAGCTGTTACTGCGACCGGTGCAGCCAAGCGCTTTGACTTAAGTGCTTCGACAAGATAACGTTGTGTCGAATCTACTTCATCAAGCGAGTATATCTGCAACTGAAAGTCTTCTGCCATTAAGATAAGCGATGATCGACATCTCTTTTTTTGATGGCGGTTGAACACGAAAGATACGGATCTGCCCTAAAGCGCATCCTACTACTGCACTCTCATCACCTATCTCAAGTATCTCTCCGGGTGTAAACACACCGCAAGTCGATTCAAGCCGTAACTCTTTAAGTTTCAGACCACTTGATAGAAAGAGGCCCGGCCATGGTGTGAACGCCCGGTATTTGTCATACTCTGACTGTGCGTCCTCAAGAGTCATCTCACCATCAGCCTTAGTGATCTTTGTGCAATAAGTCGCTAAAGCATCATCTTGTGGCACTGGTCTTAAGGTCTCAAAGTCGTGTAAGACATCTACTGTCACTTCACAGGCCAAAGCTGTCAGACGATCAAATAGCGTAACGGCCATCTCATCATCTTTGACTGAGAGTCTTGCTATCTTCAAGATGGCACCCGTATCCAGTCCCGCATCCATCAACATCGCAGTGACACCGGTCTCAGCATCTCCATTAAGAAGTGTCTGCTGGATCGGACTGGCACCTCGATACTGAGGAAGGATCGATGCATGCAGGTTTATACATGGTGCATGATCTAGGACCTTCTGAGGGAGGATCTGGCCATAGGCCGCTACCACTATGAGATCACAATCGATCGTCAAAAGCTCTGCTACAACTGCTTCATCACGTAATCGAGAAGGTTGATAGAGTGCTATTGTGTTCTCAAGTGCTGATACCTTGACTACAGGAGGAGTAAGTACTCTCTTTCGACCTACAGGCTTATCAGGTTGAGTATACACTGCGACAATATCGATATCATCTGTAGCTATCAATCTATTAAGGATCTTATCCGCGTAATCAGGTGTCCCCATAAATATTATGTTCATCATCACCCTTTCTTAAAGACTGTACCACCCTGATGGTCACCTTGTATCAGATAACTTCTGGCATCACGAAGATCAAAACCACTGGCAAGGAACATGGACTTGCCATGCTTAAGTACGTAGTCAGCAGCTTTAAGTTTGGTCACTATCCCCCCTGTTGCAAAGCTGTTGTTTGGTGTCACACTTCTTTGCAGTTCAGACTCCTCTATATGATCGACAAGAGGTAAGATGAGAGCATCATCATGTTCATTCGGGTCTTTATCATAATAGGCATCGATATCTGAAAGTATGACCAGCATATCTGCATTGAAATGTATAGCGACATAAGCAGAAAGCTGATCATTGTCACCTAATTCAAGCTCATCAGTCGCTGTTGCATCATTCTCATTGATAATAGGCAGGACTCCGTTTTCAAGCAGTGTCTCGATGGTATTTCTGGCACGTTCAGACTGCTCTTTTGTATTGAAGTTCGCAGCAGTCACCAACACTTGAGAAGGTAAGATGCCATGTTTCTCAAATTTCTTCTTATAACGATTCATCAGGAGCGGCTGTCCGATAGAAGCAAGTGCCTGTTTATTCGAAAGAAGGCTCTTATCGAGTTTAAGTTCTGTATAACCGGCAGCGACTGCTCCAGATGAGACAAAGATGACTTCATACTCTTTTTTTAGTTCAGCTATGAGGTCTATGAGGTTTTGCATACGCTCTTGTGCGATCCTGTTCTGCTCTGTCAGAACAGCGCTTCCCACTTTTAGGACAAGACGTCTCACCTACGTGTGGCCTTTACCAGATCATAAAGAGCGAAACGGATCGCTTCGATATTTGTGTGTGTCACCGACGAGATAGGTGCGATGAAGAATGGCTGTTTCTCATCGATGTTCTCTGTTCCCTCACTGTCACCTTGTACAAAATAAGGTAACTTCTCTTCAAATGAGAACTCACTATGAGCACTTGGCGTCATATCAAGAGTAGCGATGAAGTCATTGATCTTCTCAATAGCATCCTCTTCAGGTATAGCATCGACCCTTGTAAGAGCGATCGCATATCTACGACCACTAAGAGGTTCAGAGAACTTTGCAAGCTCCTCTCTAAGTGTCTCATACTGCACATTGATATCATGGTACGAAGCCAGATCGATCATAAAGAGAAGGGTCTCTGTCCTCTCAATATGTTGTAAGAACTGCAGTCCAAGACCTTTACCTTCATGTGCACCTCCGATAATACCGGGAATATCTGCCATCACAAATGAGTCATACTCACCTACCTCGACCTGACCAAGCTTTGGTGTCAATGTCGTAAACTCATAGTCTGCGACTTCTGGGCGTGCATTGGAGACCGTCGAGATCAATGTGGATTTTCCGACATTTGGAAAACCGACCAGACCTATGTCTGCGATGAGTTTAAGGTCTAGTTTCACCTCTCTCAACTCACCCGGTTCACCAGGTTGTGCATAACGGGGTTGCTGGTTTGTAGAGGATTTAAAGTGGTAGTTCCCAAGACCACCCCGACCGCCTTTGAGAAAACGCACTTCATCGCCATGTTTGAGAAGGTCAAAGAGCACTTCACCACTTTCGACATCGATGACCTGCGTACCTGGTGGGACAGTGACATAGAACCTATCCGATGACTTGCCCGTCATACGTGAACCGCCACCGGGCTTTCCATTATCAGCTTTTAGCTTTTTTGAGCCTCTAAAATGTGCCAGCGTATGGGTATTGTTATCGACACGGAACCAGAC
Organism: Sulfurimonadaceae bacterium; assembly: GCA_030610325.1. GTDB lineage: Bacteria > Campylobacterota > Campylobacteria > Campylobacterales > Sulfurimonadaceae > BB26. The sequence continues at coordinate 18,564 of JAUWRZ010000002.1, forward strand.
ATCGCCGCCACGACCGCCGTCGCCGCCGTTTGGTCCCCCTTTGGTGACAAACTTCTCACGACGAAAAGCCACACATCCTGCGCCGCCTTTTCCTGAGGTTAGTGTTAGTGTGACGTGATCTGTGAACATGGTCTACCTTTTTAAATAACAATAATAGGAAAGAGGAGAAAAGATATGAGAATCTATGATGGTCTTGACCTCATCGCATATCGCTTCGCTGTCAATACTTAATAGAAGACTGTCTTATTAGAAAAAGTGTTTTATTAAATGTTGTATGGATCGAAGAGTTCCCGGACTACCGTCCGGAAGAGTGGATAAGAGATTAAGAAGCCGCTACTATAGAGACTTGTTTACGTGTCTTGTCTTTGCGTTCAAACGCGACGACACCATCGATAAGTGCGTAAAGTGTATGATCTTTACCCATACCCATGTTACTACCCGGATGGATCTTAGTCCCACGCTGACGAACGATGATATTACCAGCTCTTACTGTCTCGCCACCGTATTTCTTAACGCCGAGTCTACGTCCAGCTGAGTCACGATTATTCTGTGTACTACCCTGACCTTTTTTATGTGCCATATCTCTCTCCTGCTAGTTTATTGCTTATGCAGCAATTTTAGTGATGCGAACGCGAGTGAAACTTCTACGGAACCCACGCTTAAGCTTACTGTCTTTACGACGACGTTTTTTGTAGATGATCACTTTCTTCTCGCGACCTTCGTTGATCACTTCTGCTGTCACGACAGCACCCTCGACAAATGGCGTACCTGCTTTAAGTTCGCCGTTGTTTACAGCAAGGACTTCGTTGATCTCGATAGTCTCTTTTGGCTCAAGACCCATCTTGTCAAGAAGAAGGATATCACCCTCTTCGACTTTGTATTGCTTGCCACCGTTTTTTATGATTGCGTACATATGCGCTTCCTTAATCTTTATCAGTCTGTAAAAAGTTCGCGAATTATACCCGAATTAATTTTAATTATTGTTTAATTGACGATCGCTATC
>JAUWRZ010000357.1 GCA_030610325.1 Sulfurimonadaceae bacterium
CTTTATTCATGTTAATAAAAGTTAAATTAACATAAGAATAATAAATATGTGATTAATCTGTTATATTTTCTGATATAGATACTTTGAATCGATTTTTTTGCACTGATCTAAAGCTAGAGGAGAGTGTCTGTTCCAACTTTTTTACACTCTGTAGAGCGGTACACTTGTTAAAAAAAAGGCGGACCACGATGAGCACAGCCAAGTGGCTGTACTTCTCAGCTCTTATTTCTGTGATCGGCCAATACTCTATTTATACTCTCGATGAGTTCCACTGCTCTTACGATGCTTCGTACTAAAGGGGAAAAGTACTTTTCTCATGTAGAAGAGATGTCTTTTCAAACTGCTTGGCTTAAGACTTACCAGATAAGTCATAAGTAAAATAGCTACTATCCCCAGGTATATCATTATCATCATCGTTATCATCGCTGCTCCTTATAGTCTTGAAGACTATTATCTTTTAATGTGGATCGACTGTATGCTCATCTCACAAGCTGTGATCACAAGATGCAGTTGGTGTTATATCGGCAGTAATCAAAATTTATGTAGTTTTTTATATTAAATATAATTTATTATGATGATAAATCTACTAGATAAGCGGATCTGCTCTCCTATAAGCAAAAAGACATGGATCTACCTCTATAGTGAGACCAGATCATCACAAGGAGAATCTATGAGTCAACAAAAAAATATCAGTCTCGCACTTATGCAGCTGGAACAATCACTGAACAACCTACAAAATGGATTGATCGATACTGAGGGTAAGCTTGTACCTGATGAACGCTGGTTTAGCATCTATGATGACCTCTTGACCCAGATCATTACGGCTAGAGCGATGGCCGATACCAATAGCCAGGGGACACTGACTGATGTCCCATGGGAAAAAGTCGTCAAAACACTCGATTCATAGAGCTACCAGACCTATCGCTCAAGATATCTTCATAAGAGAATACTGCTTCTTAGTCTCGACTAGAGCTATCTGCTTTAAGGGGATTCCTTGATATAGGTCAATACCTCTGCTTTTATATACATATATTGCTCATATAATCAAATAGTGACAGTGCTAAATATCACCTTCTTACAACTCCTACAACCGCGGGAGAACGGGCGTTCATGCGTATTTGGCGGGGATATACACAATAGACAGCGATATAGTATATATTTATTATTTTTATATCTATAGATTATATGAATATTAATAGTAGCTAACACTCTTTATGCTATACTATAAGTATATTAAATCTTTATTCTTATATATTTTTATCTTATTTTAGAAGGAGAGCCCATGAGCTTGGTATTATTGAAGACTAAATTAAATTTTATTGACAATAAATTTAGAGAGTATGAAGAAGAGACAAGTAAAAGATGTAGATTTCAGGGCTATCTAAGCGATCTGCTTAAGATGGATTCGATGCCTGAACTACTTGAGAAGTACGAGGACATTCAAAAGAAGGATAGTTCCTTCACGCTTTGTAATGTCAACGATAGACTAATAAAGAATGTAAACAGTATGAAGACAACGATGGTATTTTGTATAGAAGAGAAGATGTCACAAGCACTAAACCAATTTCGTATAAAGCATGTAGCAGTATCATAGATTTTTCGCAGGGACTCGCAAGACTCCCTGCTCCCACCTTTCGACTATCTTCCCACATCCACACCTTTTCTCATCTATCTTAGCGTAAAAAGAGCACTCCCTTTAAACTACTGCTATAATTGCATCACTATTACAGAGGAAGTACATTTATGGGTAGAGCATTTGAATATCGTAAAGCGGCCAAGATGAAACGATGGGGGAATATGTCAAGAATATTTCCCAAACTTGGAAAAAACATCACGATGGCTGCCAAAGCCGGCGGGCCTGACCCCGATACCAATCCACAGCTGCGTTTAGCTATACAGACGGCCAAAGCACAGAACATGCCTAAAGACAACATCTCCAATGCGATCAAACGTGCCAGCGGTAAAGATGCTGTTGATATCACAGAAGTAAACTTTGAAGGCAAAGGTCCGCATGGTGTACTGATCTTCGTCGAGTGTGCTACTGATAACAACACCCGCACAGTCGCCAATGTACGCAATTATTTCAACAAATCTGGCGGAGAGATGCTGAACAATGGCTCTCTTGAGTTTATGTTTGACAGAAAAGCGGTCTTTGAGTTTACCAAGACAGAAGCAATGGACCTCGAAGAGCTGGAACTTGAACTCATCGATGCCGGCCTGGAAGAGCTTGAAGAGAATGATGACACCGTCTATGTCTATGGGGACTACCCTAGCTTCAGAGCGCTTTCTGAAGCACTTGAAGGGCTGGATATCGAAGTGACTAAGGGATCTCTCCAGCGGCTTCCAAACAACCCTCATGAGTTCTCAGAGCAGCAGATAGATGAGATCGAAAAGCTGCTGGAGCGCATCGAAGATGATGAAGATGTCCTGGCTGTCTACAATAATCTCGCCTGAGAGATAGTCTCTTCCCTTAAAGCTGAGCTCGACTCATAGCCGAGCATAGATGAGCTAAATGATCTGAGCTTATGACAACGCTTTAAGCTCTCTGTCCAGCTCTTCGAGTTCCTTAGTCTCTTCCTCTATTTTCACCTGATATTTTTCGATCTTATCGACTCTGCCATCAGCCATTGCTTCTGCAAGGTCTTCAGTATGCTCTTGTAAGTCCTCTCTCGTATCATCGATCTTTGCTTCTACTTTTTGGACCAGCCCCTCATCTGTACAGTGTGTTTTGACATTAGAGAGTGAGATCTCCAGACCATGGACTCGATGGTCATTTTGCATGATGTGCGCTTTGACAAGTTCTTGTTCAAGGTGAGTAATCTTCTTCTCACACCCTTTTTGCACTCCATGATCGCCTGAAGCCGCAAACATCGTAGACACTACGGTAACGCCCAATATCATCCCTACTATAAGTAGATCTTTCATCTTCTATCCTTTTTTCTTTATGCTTGAATAGTAAGAAGACATGATGTGAAAGAAGTGGCTAAAAAGAAGTCTTTGAAGTACGGTAGTACCGTACTTCTATAAGCAGTCAGATCAGTGGTTCTCTTCGGGGTC
>JAUWRZ010000179.1 GCA_030610325.1 Sulfurimonadaceae bacterium
CATATAACTGATAGAGAGGGTGTTGATCAATAAGAAGAGAAAGGCAAAAAAAACTTTTCTAAACATCTGGAGACTCCCATAGTCATCAATAATATTATCTTATAAAAGCTTCTATATTATTGAGATCGCAAAGGAGCAGTCAAGCCGACCTGGTCATCCTTATCGTATGAGATACCCGCTCCATCTTTAAGAGTGTCACTATAGCTAAGGTCAGAGGCTCGCTATCCGTTGCATTAAGGTATATCGGCGTATGAGGTCGAATGTTTACGATCAAAGCAAAGAAGAGTGTCAATGCCTCGTTGATATCTCGTGAGGCCAGGATGATCTTATAGCCATCTGCATACGCAAAACAGAGTGCGTAGGAAGAGAGAGTCTGCCCAGCATCGACAGCTCGTAGATGTATCTGCTCACTACTTAATATACAGCGTAGATAGTCACTGCGATCAAAGCCTGCTGCCTCGGCATCAAATGCCAAAAGCCGTTTGGTATCGACATGCTCTACAGTCTCTATATCACTCTCAGGCAGAGTCACTGTCCCTACTTTAAAAGCATAACAGCCGACATCATGCACTCTTCGAAACCCAGCTCTCTTGTACATCTCCTGTTTGGTGATGATACTGTCGAGAAAGATCTGACGCCCGGCAAGATACTCCAGGGCTTGCTCAAAAAGTCTCTTTCCAAGACCACGTGAACGAAACGCCTTCAAGACGACAAGATTACTGATGATGCCAAAATGCTCACCCTGCTTTACTGCCAGGACCATCCCTGCCGGTTTTCCATCCACATAAGCAATAAAAAAACCTTCACGCTGCGTTCGAAAAAGACAGGCTATATGGAGAGGTTCACTTCTCCACTGCTCAAGTACTGCCCACTCAAACAGATAGTGGAGTCCATCCTCTTGCATCACGCTGATATCAAACACGGCCTAAACGTCCGGACCTGGATCAAACATCTTTTTATCCATAGTCACAGTCTGGTCACGCCCCTGTGTCTTGGCAAGATAAAGTGCTTTATCGACACGTAGCATCATACTCTCGGATGAGTCACCTTCAAAGAACTGTGTCACTCCAAAACTGCAAGTGACCTTTTCGACACTCTCAAAGCTACTCTCCTCGATGATGATACGAAGCTTCTCTGCTACTTCATAGGCCATAGAGAGCGTCAGTTCAGGCAAGATCACAGTAAACTCCTCACCACCCCAGCGAGCAAGGGTATCGCTCTTTCGTAGATGCTCCCGGACCAATGTCGTCAATGAGATAAGGACTTTATCACCGACCTGGTGTCCATAGGTATCATTGACCTCTTTAAAATGATCGATATCGAAGAAGAGCAACGCAAAATCATTTTGATACCTTTTAGCCGCTGATACATAGTTCTCAAGCAGTGTGTCAAAACTTGTACGATTGGCGACCTGTGTCAATCCATCGATGGAAGCTGCCTTCTCCAGTATCAAATGCCGTCTTTCAAGCTCTGTGATATCATGCAGACTGATGATATAGTGTCTTATATCTTTTGCATGGAACGGTTGGACTGTAATAGAGAAGATATGACTCTCGTCGGTGATGATATTGACTTTATGCTGCTCCTCACTATGCAATAATATATAGTCAAGCCATCTTATCCCATCTATAGGATCATAGATATATCCGGGAAGGTCTACCTTCTCAAAATACTCACAGATGCAGCTATGTGCTTCTCTAAACTCTTCAAGAGTCTCATGACCAAAGAACTCCAGTCCGAAATGGTTAATATCAAATGTCTCTTCTCCATCACTCACAAGGATGATGTTCTCTTGTGCATCCAAAAGTGCTTTGGTGTAGCGCTGAGAGACTTCCAGATGGTTCTTCGCTATGACCTCTTCTGTGACGTTTTGATAGACGACGACCAACTCTCCCGAAGGAAGCGTATATGCGTAGTTGTCCCGATAACTCTTTTTACCATTCTCAGCCTCTATGATGATCATCTTCCGTGCCGGGATATTGGTCTGATAGACACTTCTAAAAAAATCCAGGACTCCGATCTCCTCGACAACAGGGAAAAGTGTCATCAACCGCTTGCCTTCCACCTGTTCAGCCATAAGGCCTTCGAGCTGAAGGGCTGCCTTGTTTAACTTGATAAAACGAAAGTCCCTGCCTTCATCGATCGCTTCATAGATAGCGACACTATCATACATATTGTCCAAGATCGCCTGATAGCGCTCCTGAGAATCTATGAGTTCTCTGTTCAATGACTGCAGATGAGCATGTCTCTTCTTGTGATCAGTGACTTCACGCATATGTTCAGGGAACCATTTGCGTAAGATGATGAAGATGATGATCAAGACAGCAAGAAGGTTGAACAGCTTCGGAATAATAAGGTACTCCGGACGTTGAAGGAGTTCACTTATCTCTACAGGGAGGTAACCAAAGAGTGAACCAAAGTTAAGACCAAAATAGCCACTCTCTATCATCGTTCGGACAGCATCGACAAGCAAGATCATCAAAAGTGCGAATATCAGCCTGGAACCATGTCGGTAAGTCTCAATATGACGCAGTGCAAAATAACCTACATGACCCCAGGTAAGAAATAGCAGTAGATAAATAGAAAGTGTGAATATCTCCATCTGTCGACCTTATTGCCTCTTCAGAGGTATATATATGTACGATACTCTTTTTTAGCTAAGAAGATAATAATACACATAAGCCGCTATTCTATCACTAAAATACGATACCGGATAAGGAGCTTAATATCTTATCTCACTCCAACCCGCTACATCTATGATACGACTGAACACCTCATCCAAACCTGCTCGAAGGGTGAGTGTCTCACCACTCACAGGGTGTTCAAATGTCAAGGCATAAGCATGCAGCAGCAGACGGTGGCACGAAAACTTCTCTCGAAACAGTTGATTATGCTCACCCCGTCCATGTTTTGTATCTCCGACAATAGGATGCATGACATGTTTCATATGACGGCGGATCTGATGCTTTCGTCCCGTACGTGGTACGACTCTGACCAGCGAATAACGTGCCACAGGGTAACGACTCACCGGATAGGGAAACTCCACTCTTCCCAGACGAAAGTACTCCGTGACCGCCTCCTGAGCACCTTTGTCTTTTCGTACTTTCTTGTCTGTCATCTTATCTAGCTGCTCTTTAAGCGGGTAGTCTATCAGCTCATGTTCATCTATATAGCCGCGTACGATGGCAAGGTACTCTTTCTTCGTCGCTCTCGCCTGAAATATCTCCGACATCGCCTTTGCGGCCTCAGCACTTAAAGCAAAGAGCAGGACTCCCGAAGTCGGTTTGTCCAGACGATGTACGGGATAGACATACTGCCCTATCTGATCACGTACAAGCTGCAACGCAAACTCTGTCTCATGACGGTCGATCATAGAGCGATGGACCAGTAGGCCTGAGGGTTTGTTGATGGCGACGAGATACTCGTCTTGATAGATGATCTCAAGCATCTTTATCCATACTATCTGTATATCTGTTACCGATCTGAACAAAGGTGTGCAGATTATCTACCAGTAGCTTCACCAGCACCGGGTCAAAACAGCGGCCACTCTCCTGGTCAAAATAAGCAAGCACATCCGCCAGAGGCCATGCCTTCTTATAGACACGTTTTGAACTCAGAGCATCAAAGACATCGGCAACCGCGGTGATACGGCCATAGATATGGATATCCTCACCCTCAAGACCACGTGGATAACCACTACCGTCAAAGCACTCATGATGTTCATGTGCGACTATCGCAGCAGCTTGGAGTATGGGTTTATGCGAGCTTTTGAGCATATCAAAACCAAGGACTGCATGTGTCTTCATCACCTCAAACTCCTCCACACTCAATTTTCTCGGTGCGTTCAAGATCGCATCAGGGATACCGACCTTACCGATATCATGCATCGGACTCGCCATCTTCAGACGTGCTGACTCCTCCTCTGAGAGTCCATACAGCAGGGCCAGTGTCTCTGAGTAGTGCGACACCCTTTTCACATGGTTTCCGGTCTCTTTTGAGCGTGTCTCTCCGATCTCACCCATGGCATAGATGATATCACGCTGCGTGTCTTCGATGGCTTTGTTTAGTTCGATAAGTTCGGTCACATCTGTTATATAGGCCAGCATAGCCTTCTCTTTAGCGATGCCTTTGACCTCTGTCTGATAACTTTTGGCACCATGTTCAAATACGACCCGCTTCACCCTGTTCTCAGCGATAATACTCTGAGATCCTCTTATACCGATAGTGTCCGCTGATGTGATACCGGCCAGTTCACTCTGGACTGCACTGTTCTTATATAACACCTTCCCCTCTGTATCAAAGATGAGAACAGCCGAAGAGTTATATTTTGGCAAAAGAGAGAGATAATGGTTCTCCAGACAATAGGCATCATTGATCTTAAAGTGCTCAAAGATAAGACAGGAGCTGGTAAAGGCCGTATAGTAGAGGTATATACTCATCAGCAGTGATAGTACAGAACCGTTCTCAAGCACATACATCAGCAACATAGTAGCCAGGATGACACGTAGATAGGATTCGGTCGGTCGTACGTTCTTACAAGATCTTCTCATCATCGTCCACCTTCTCAAATAGATACAGCATCACTCTTCTTAAAAGTATATCACACGCGTTAGGCCATTTTAATCTCTCTTGGTTATGCTTAGAAAAAGCGAAAAGAGTCTTTAATGAAAGAACGTATAAAAAATGCCATTCTCGGAGGTTTTGTCTCTGATGCCTATACCCTCGGTGCCCATTGGGTCTATGATCCAGAGCAGCTTGAAAAGCTCCCTATCGACTGGCAGGTCCTTAACGACCCTGAAGCGATGTGGCACAAAGGTAAAAAAGCGGGAGACTTCACCCACTATGGCGATCAGATGCTGCTTCTGCTGGAGTCCATCATCCATGAGAAGCACTTCTCACTGGAACGTTTTTCTGAGTACTGGGAAGTCAATATGCGTGACTATAACGGCTATATCGATGGGGCTACACGTTCTACACTTGAGAACATGAAGGCCAGGACCGGGTCAGCCAGTGGGTCACGATCACAGGACCTCAGCATCTGTGGACGCATCGCACCACTTCTGCTCATCGAAGAGCTTGACATACAGTTTCTCTCTCAAGTCAAAGATGTCGTCTCTATGACCCACAACTCGACCCTCGCCCTTGACGCCAGTGCCTACTTTGCCCAGGTGCTTTTGGATGTAGTCAAAG
>JAUWRZ010000139.1 GCA_030610325.1 Sulfurimonadaceae bacterium
GCATGATCTCTTAACGGGAGATATCGTAGTTAAACGGACTTGTTCGTTTGGCGTCTTATATAGATGGTGACTAAAAGCAGATAGAGAAGTGGTGCATATCGTCACGGTACTCGTAGGCCAGTTCGTAGCCATGGCGGGTCAGTATCTCATTGACGATGTAGAGTCCCAGTCCCATTCCCTCAAGACTGTGTTGGGAAGTGTCACGTTGGTAGGCCCTCAGGTAGGTCGTGAAGTGCTCTTTAAAAGGTGTTCCTCTGTTGGAGATAGTAAGGCATTCGTCTTTAAAAGTGACCTGGATAGGTTTGCTTGAAGCATATTTCAAGGCATTGTCGATGAGGTTTTTCAAGGCATATGCAAAGAGATTGAAATCGACAAGGATCATCTCTTCGTTAAGATGCTCCTCTAGCTGTGTCCTATCGATCCCAAGCAGATCGATGGCCTGATCGAGGACATCGACTGCGGCGTAGGCACGGATATCGAGTTCGAGGTTTCTGGCGGTCAGGGACTCTACACGGGCAAGGTCGTTGAGGTGTCCCTGCATCTGTTCGAAGAGATCACTCATCAGTGCTTTGTCTTTCGCATCGGTATCGAGTAGGTGGGTGAGCAGTTTTCCCTTGCTGATAGGTGTCTTGAGCTCATGCATGACATTACGCATAAACAGGGAGCGGCTTCTTTGTAGGGACTCTATCTTCTGAACGCTCTCATGAAAGGCATTGGCCACCTGAGCTACTTCATCACTTCCTTCGACTTTAGTGTCTATCTCCTGTTCACCTTCAGCAAAGCGGCGGATCTGCGAATGTAGATGACGAAGTGGCTCGATGGAACCGGAGATATAGCGGTATAAGAAGATAAGTGCCACCAGTACCAGAGCAAAGGTGACAAAGATATAGATCATATAGGGCGTCATCGGCTGATCACTGCGGTAGTAGTACATATCGTGCATCTTATAGGCGTAGAAGTAGTGTTTTTCATAGGTAAATATCTCTATGTTCCCTGATTGAAAAGTACGACGCAGGAGTGTGTCCTCTATTAAAGGCTTTCCCCGATCTCTGATGAGTCGCATCTGCTCACCACCGACAGGAGTCAGCTTATGTTCTTTAAGATAGCGTGTAAACGCTTCAGGGGTGGGTTTGGTCATAAAGAGCAGGTCGTAGAGCATCACTGCCCGGTGGACCTCATTGCGTTTATCGAGATAGACAGAGAGACTTATGGCCATCAGTGTCGCGGCTATGAGCATCAGTGCAGCGATAGCCCCGACGAGGCGGGCGGAGAAGATGATCGAGCGGGCTTTAAGCTTCCACAAAACGGTATCCTATGCCGCGTACAGTCTGGATGAACGTGTCGTAATTGTTTGGGTCGAGTTTTTTACGGATCCGTCCGATCAGGATGTTGATACTTTCGACACCACTGTCAAAACGGTGTGAGTCGATGCTGTTGGCGATATCGGCGCGGCTGATAGTACGGTTGGGCTGTCTGAGTAAGAGCCTGAGTATCTGGTACTCCGCCAGTGTCAGTCTCAGGATCTGATCATTAAAGTAGATCTGTGTCGAATCTTCGTCTATGCGGAAGTGGCTAGGTGACAGTGCTTCATCGATCACTTTACCCTGACGTCGAAGTACCGTATGGATACGTGCAAGCAGCTCTCTGGGGTCGTATGGTTTTGGAAGATAGTCATCCGCCCCGTTCTCCAGACCGGTCAACTTGTCATCAAGATCGCTTCGTGCACTTGAGATGATGATATGGACGTCTGATGTCTCACGTATCTTGCGACAGAGTGTCAGACCATCCATCTCCGGTAGGGAGAGATCGAGGATGATAAGTTCAAAAGATTCCACAGCGAGCATGGCCATTGCCTGAGAAGGACGTGTCACATGGGCTACGAACATATCATGTTCTTTTAAAAAGCGCATCAGCAGTCCTGCCATCTGCTCATCGTCTTCTATTAGTAAAAGTCTTGTCTGTCTCATGATGAACCCTTTGGCTGATTGTAACGCATGTGCAAAAACGTTTCATAAACCATAGTGGATGTGATGAAGTCATACTTATGATTAACAATTACTATTATTTTACGTGTAATGCATCAAGGATAGTGTAAAATAGTACCAATATGGCTCTAGGAGTCTGTCGGGTCTGTCTGATCGAGGGACTTTTCAACCAATTGAGCACAGATCCGACAGGCTTCTTGATAAGGGATTGTGATGAAAACAAAAAGTCTTTATATTGCTTCACTCGAACCGCGGACAGGTAGCCTGTTTGTGACCGTAGGGATGATGGAGCTCTTAAAGCGTAAGTTGAATAAGGTGGCGTTTTTTCGTCCGATCATCGAGAGTGGTGCCGAAGAGGATAAAGATATCCTCTTTATGCTTCAGCACTTCTCACTTGAGATGGAGTATGAGCAGGCGTATGGATATACGGTAGACGAAGTAGAGACGATGATAGCTAATGGCAAGACAAAGGCCATACTCGAGGCTTTGATCAAAAAGTTCAAAACGCTTGAGCGAGAGTATGACTTTGTCCTGTGTGAAGGTCTGCATCGCAGCAGTTTCACCTCAACGATCGATTTTGATATCAATCTTAGATTGACCAAAAACTTTGGCACTCCCTATATCAGCGTCATCAAGGGCAAGGACAAGAAGGCTAAAGAGATCTATGAAGAGTTGACTATTGAAGCGGAGTCTATAAAACGTGAGAACGTCATGCATTTCGCCACCTTTGTCAACCGTCTTTCGGAGAAAGCGTGTAAAAGACTTCCAACGAGGGTCGACGAGAGTGATGTGAAGAGTGCGCCAGTCTATTTTCTCCCGGAGATCGAAGAGCTTGACAAGCCTACGGTGCAGGAGGTGATGGAGACGCTTGGGTGTACCTACATCCTGGGAAATACTGAGGATCTTGGACGTGTGGTATCGCAAAGTAAGATCGCAGCTATGACACTCGATAACTATCTTGGACGCATCGAAGAGGGAGACCTTGTCATCGTCCCTGGTGACCGTGCTGACATCATCGTGGGTTCCCTTGCAGCGCTCTATTCGCTTGAGTTCCCGCATATCTCGGCTATCTTGCTGACGGGAGGTTTTGAGCCTAGTGAGAACATCACCCGTCTCTTCAAAGGTCTGAACTACTTCCCTGTCCCGATCTTAAGCATCGAGAGTGACACCTATACAACGTCGATGCGTGTCAATGAAGTCCCTTCGCAGATACGTCCACACAGTCATCGCAAGATCGCACTGGCTATGGGTCTGTTTAGTTCTCATGTCGATGTCGAGGAGATCGAGCGACAAATAGAGACTGCTGCTTCAGATATCATCACTCCGACGATGTTTGAGTTTCAGCTCTTTGAACGTGCACGGGCAGACCGTAAGAAGATCGTCTTGCCTGAGAGCAGTGATGACAGGGTCTTACAGGCAACAGAGATCTTACTTCGCCGGGATGTCGTAGATATCGTCTTGCTTGGGGATGAGGAAGATATCGCGCACAGAAGTGCGATGCTGGGGCTTGATCTCAGCCTTGCGGAGATCATCGATCCGCTCAAGTCACCGCTGATGGACACCTATGCACAGACCTTTTATGAGTTGCGTAAAGAGAAGGGCTTGCTTATCGAAGGTGCACAAGATGCGATGACCCATGAGACCTATTTTGCTACTATGATGGTCTATGCAGGTTATGCAGACGGGATGGTCTCCGGGGCGATCCACACTACCGGAGACACCATTCGGCCTGCACTGCAGATCATCAAGACAAAACCAGATATCACCATCGTCTCAAGTGTCTTTTTGATGTGCATGGATACCCGGGTACTTGTCTATGGTGACTGTGCGGTCAACCAGGAGCCTAATGCGACGCAGCTTGCTGAGATCGCTATCTCTTCGGCTGAGACGGCCGAGACCTTTGGCATCGACAGCAAGATCGCGATGCTTTCGTACTCGACAGGGACCTCAGGGACAGGGGAGGATGTTGAAAAGGTGCGTGAAGCTACACGGATCGTCAAAGCGAAGCGTCCTGATCTGTTGGTAGAAGGCCCCATCCAGTATGATGCGGCTATAGACCCTACAGTAGCCAGAAAAAAACTTCCGGGCAGTGACGTGGCCGGAAAAGCTACTGTCTTTATCTTCCCCGATCTAAATACAGGTAACAACACCTACAAAGCGGTCCAGCGATCTTCTGGGGCTATCGCGATAGGACCGGTACTTCAAGGCTTAAAAAAACCGGTAAACGACCTCAGTCGTGGCTGTCTGGTCGCTGATATCGTCAACACTGTGGCCATTACGGCTATTCAGGCGCAGGGGATAGAGAAATGAGGATCCTGGTCCTGAACTCAGGAAGCTCTTCAATAAAGTTCAAACTCTTTTCGATGCAGGACTCCAAGGTATTGGCTTCGGGACTGATAGAACAGATAGGTGAAGAGCAGGGAAGGGCTTCGCTGAAGGGAGGTGCTGGAGTCAAACTTGAACGTGAGGGAAAGATAGCTGATCATGGTGATGGCCTGAGTCTGATGCTGGCGATGCTCTCCGAGGCAGCCCTCATCAATAGGCTTGATGAACTCGATGGTATAGGTCATCGGGTCGTCCATGGTGGAGAAGCGTTTCATGAGCCGACAGTGATCGATGCGGACGTGATGGCTGCTATTGAGAAGCTTTCGCCGTTGGCGCCGCTGCACAATCCGGCAAATCTGGCAGGAATACGTGTTGTTGTAGAGAAAGATCCGGAGCTGCCTCAGGTCGCTGTTTTTGATACGGCTTTTCATCAGAGCATACCAAAGTATGCCTATCTTTATGCGTTACCGTACCAGCTGTATGAACAAGAACATGTAAGGCGTTACGGTTTTCATGGGACATCACATCACTATGTCGCGAAAGCGGCTGCAGCGTATCTTGAAAAGAGCTCTGAGTCACTAAATATGATCACGCTTCATCTGGGTAATGGGGCGAGTGCCTGTGCCATCAGAGCAGGGGAGAGTGTCGATACTTCGATGGGCCTGACACCGCTTGAAGGCCTGATAATGGGAACACGCAGTGGTGATATCGATCCGGCTATCTTGTTCTATCTGGCTAGAGAGAAGGGGATCTCCATCGATGGACTTGATGCGTTGTTGAACAAACAAAGTGGGCTTAAAGGCATCTGTGGCAGTAACGATATGCGTGAGATCACTGATCGTGCCCAAGAGGGTGATGAGCGCTCCTTATTGGCTTTAGAGATGGTAAGTCATCGTCTTAAAAAGTATATCGGTGCCTATACGGCAGTATTGGGGCGTGTGGATGTCATCGTCTTCACCGGAGGGATAGGAGAGAACGCTGCAAGCCTAAGAGAAGAGAGCTGTGCCGGATTGGAAGAGGGACTGGGTATAGAGATCGACCCTGAGAAGAACCGTATGAGAAAGAGTGGAGTCTTTACAATAAGTACGGAGAGTAGTCGGGTCAAGGTCCTGGTCGTCCCGACTGATGAAGAGCTGGAGATCGCCCTTCAGACGGTCATGGCTATTTCGGCTGCTCACCGGTAAGGGACATCTCACCGGTCCGGTCGACATGGACAAGCGGTCGGAAACTTCCGGCGTCGAGTTTGACATGCAGGTCGTAGGTCACTTTGTCACTTTTATGCTTCATCAGGTCAGTGATAAGCCCCAGCCCGCCAAAGAGATCAGTACTTGCCTGTAGGGTGACATCACCCTCGCTGTAGGCTTCGATCACTGGCAGATCATTGGCGGCACCAGTCAGGATGCGGTTGCCTTCGATATCTATGGTGTAGGCGATGCCTTTAAGCTCAAGTGCCTCACGGTTGGGATTGACGATGCGAAGTCCGATCTCAAAACGGGGAGCAAGGCCCTGTGATGGGACGATCTTGAAGGTGTTTATGCTGACAGCAGGGTCCTGGTAATCAGATGTCTGTAAGCCTGCACAGCCTGAAAAGAGGAGGATAGACGCTGCTGAGATGATCTGCAAGAGGTGTTTGAACATGACTATAGCCTTGATGTGGTTTGATCTTTGCACCATTATAGCAAACTGATGACCGGCTTGTCGGACTCTTTATTAGAAGTGCCTTTCAATACCATTGAATTAAGTATTAGATGACAGAGGTTTGAGACGAGC
>JAUWRZ010000134.1 GCA_030610325.1 Sulfurimonadaceae bacterium
CATAATATCAACCTGCTCTTTTCATCAATGATCGTATGGACATCTTGGTTTTTTGGACGAATCCCTATTCATGATATTGTCAACTGCTCTTTACAATAATAGTCACATAGACGTCAGGGGGACACAGCTTCACTCTTTTTTATAAAAAAGAGTGAACCAATGTCCCCATATCCCTGCCGTAACCTACCCACATCCATATTTCAGCCGTTTTTCTTGCTTATCTATGCCAAAAGGTAGGCAAACTTTTTGACCCAGTCACCAAAGGTATCGGAGTGTTCCATACTTATGCCTGCGCGCTGAAGGTCCTGAACGATCATGACTGCGAACTCGCTCTCTAGCTCCAAGGTATAACGTAAAAGATTGTCTACTTTCTCCTCTGTCTGATCGGCAAGCAGTTTTGAGACCAGGCCAGAGCTAAGCGCATAGAGGACATCCACCTCTTTAGGGTACTCCCCACTGCCCTCTTCCAATATCTTCTCAAGGTCTGGTAAGCGGTGCATCACTCTTGCAAAGCTCAAAAAACTCACAGAAAGCTCTTTACCTACCGCTCCGCCGATGGTATCAAGCAGCAGTCTTTCACTCATACTGCTGCGTAAGACCCCATGGACAAACTCCCAGCTTCTGGGCGTAGCAAAACTCTTCTCATTAGCTGTCGGATCAAAAGTGAACAGATCCTCGTTCTTATAACCGATGTACGCGATGATCCGCTCATCGATGCCATTGAGGTAAGCCCAGTCACGCCAATCGTCGACATGGACAGCCATCTCCAGATGCACAAATCGGTTTGCCAGAGGTGAAGGCATACGATAGACCACACCTCTGTCACTTTCACGGTTACCCGCTGCGACGATCGCCCAACCATCTGGCAGCATATACTCACCTACTCTACGATCTAGGATGAGCTGATAGGCCGAAGCCTGCACTGCCGGCGGTGCGGCGTTGAGCTCATCCAAAAAGAGGATGCCACTTCCCTCTTTAGGCAAGAATGAAGGTGAAGCCCAGACTGCCTGATGGTCATGTTTATCATAAAAAGGGATCCCTTTAAGATCAGTCGGGTCCATCAATGAGAGCCGAAGGTCTATAAAGCCCATCTCGTTCTTATCTGCTATCTGTTTGATGATAGAGGACTTTCCGATTCCCGGAGGGCCCCAAAGAAACGTAGGTATCTTCTCTTCTATCAACGCTTCCAGCGATGCCGTGATCTCACTTGCTCTCATCTGATGTCCTTCCCATTTCCACTTTCTTCTTTACCGCACATAGCACTACACCAACCAGCCGATGTTCTCTTTTTGTATGTATTCACCAAAACCCGGGTTCTCCATCACATAACGTGCAAAACGTTGATCTACCTGCAGTTGGTAAAGGAGCTCAGTCGGTGTAGACCTGTTTTGCGCCAATGCTGCCAGGACTGGAGCTTTTGAAGAGGCAAACAGTGTATGAAAGATGGCTTCGGGTGTATTGACATTAGACGCTAATGCTTCGTAATACTCTTCATGTGCAGCTATCTCTTCAAGCAGATCGACAGTTGTGGCAGCATTTCCTGCCAATGCCTCGATAGTCTCGGTCATACCAGTCTCAAAAAGTCTGCGCTGTATGGAGACATCCACATTTTCATTAGAAGCCAAAGAAGCGTTGACTCTAGTGTCAAGATCGATAAGTCTAAGCTGCATATCGAGATCAAGGGAGCTATTAAGCGCAACTGCTTGAGGAAAGCGCTCTATCATCATCTCAAAGAGTCCACTCTCAAGTCTACAATGCGAAGCGATGTTCTCTCCATAGTCATCGAGCATCGTCAATGCCAATGCCGTATCAAGTGACGGGTTGAACGAAAGTGCTTCTGTGATGATCTCATGCTCTGACGTCAACAGCTCTTTTTGCAGGGCTGGTGAGATACCAGCTCGCAGTGCGATCACGGTCTTTATATCTACATCATCCGAACGGATATAGCGCTTTAGGACATGCTCTGGCGTCGCAGGCTCTTCAGCGATGGAGAACAGGATCTTACGTGTCGAATTGTCACACCCGTTCCTCAGACCATCTTGCAGTGGAGTAAGCAGCGCGATGGTCTCAATAAGCTCACTATCATCCGTCTGGGCAATAAGGTGCATCAGCCCCATATTGGCATACTGGACATTATGGTTACGCTCGATGTTCTCATAAAAACGTGTGATCAAAGCAGCCGTCACATCGCGGTTGACATCGTTCTCAAAGAAGCCTTCACCCTGCCAGTCATACAGAGCGAGCAGCTTTAAAAAGAGAGCGTTGTCAATAAAACGGTTTTGCAGATATCCAAGCAGACGCTCTTTATCGCCGCTCAACTTCAGACTCATCAACAATCTCGAGCCATCTATACTCTCACACAAGGTCTGTTCCAACTCGTCAATAGTGATGAACGGTGCAGCCTTTTGTTCATACAGGGCATCAAACTCATCCTGCTCAATCGGGTTGATCATACGCCCTTCGACGATATAATCCATCTTCTCATCTGATGATGAGATGAGCACGATATCATGGACTTTAAGTCGTGCGGCAAACTCATCACCCTTCAATGCACGGCTTTTACCTAAAAGGCGGATACTTTTTCCACTTAGCTCTTCTATTTTCATGGCAGTATTATAGTCGATTGTAGTAAAGATCGGTAAGTTAGGCAAGATCATACAAGATTCTTAAAGGCAAAGGGGCTTTGGTTACTTCTTATTCCTATTGGTAAAGAAGGTCCAGTCATCTTTCTACCCTTGCTTCCAAGTCTCACTTGGTAGTATATACATCAATATATCCGACTTTAATAGTCGATCTGACGCTGTCTCAGTGATCGTTTATTTGATGAAAGCACTGTATGCGTTACCAAGTAAGACTTGAGGAACGAGAGGAGACAGAGGCTGTAATACCATCATCGCCAGGGAATCTCCACAGTCATTTACGACCTAAGCACCCAGCACCTTACTGATCGTAAAACGCATATCCTCATCCAAGTTCTCCATATTTTTTAGCATCCAGCGCAGATAACCGGCATCCTCATCAGCCAACTCCTGGACTGTCTTGCCTTTATGCTTTCCAAAACGCATCGGAGCAGTAATATAGACAGCTTCTGTGGTGAGCTCGACCATCTTCTCCACAGGATTTACCCCGGGGAACTTCTCCTGGACTGCTTTACGCAGTGCAGTCAAGAAGAGCTTCAGGACAAGGACATCACCAATAGCATCATGGGCTTTGACCTCGATGCCCAGAGTATCTGCCTCTTTTTGCTCCTCTTTATAAAGACCCAGACGATAGCGGAAATATTGCAATCGATGTGCCTCTTCCTCATTGAAGATATGTTTGGCACAACGCAGGGTATCGATCAGCTTCATCTTAAGTGAGAAGCCCTCTTTCTCCAGCATACCGATATCGAACGGGGCATTATGGATGATCATGTAATTATCAGGGGTGTTCAACTCCTCAAGATGACGATAGGCTTCTGTCTCTACACAGACTGGTCTGCCTTCGATCATCTCAGGAGTGATACCATGCACTTCCATGGCACCAAAGCCTATAGGAGTCTCAGAAGCACAAAACTCGTTATGGACCTCAGTCACTTTTCCCGGGTCAAGGACGATATAACCCAACTGAATGACCCTGTCACTCTCTCCCACACCGGTAGTCTCTGTATCTAGTATGATATATCTTGCCAAAAAAATCCCTTTATACTAATGATCGCTGTCTCTGTCATGCATTATACTGATATGATCTGTGGATGGGGTCAAACGGTGATCTTCATGGTCTTAGTAGGTCGTGATAAACGACTCTTCCATGTACTCTTTCATCGCTGCGATGAACATCTCATTGAGGATCAGGTCAATATACTCATCATCCTCTTCCCAGCTCTTCTCAAAACTACAGAACTGAAGTATCTCCCACTCAAACACTCGATTCTTATACTTGAAATCGACGACACGGATAGGTTCGTTGAGCTCATCAAAGAGATCACGAAGAGACTGTTTCTCTTCTGTGCTACATGTATAATGTATGAAACCAAACACTTCACACAGACGTTGTACAGAGATCCTCAGGTAAGGTCCTCCCTCCTGTCGGTATGTGTTATAGAGCATGTTTGCCAGTTTAATAGCATCTTGACTAAGTTCAAAATCGATAAAAGGGTTTATTGTATCACTCATAATAACCATATTATACAATAATCAATATCTATTGACCCTCAAAAAGCTGGTCAAAGAGCTTTTGAAGATCAAAGACGACCATATCTTTAACACCGAACAGATAGTAGGGCACTATCTCCAAAAAAAGATAACCCATCAATATCATCGGATAAAAGACCTTCACCTCCCGCGAAAGTGACTTATAGGTGTAGCGTTTGAGGATCCACTTTCTAGCCCACTCTGACCCACTCATCGCCAGGACCACCTCAAATGCTACGACAAAACCCCAGACGAGATAAGTCAAGATCGAGCCAAGGAAAAGGTACCAGAAGGAGAACTGTAGATTATAAAACATGCGATGATCGTACCACAGTGCTGCTTGAATAACGATACAATACGCCATGTTACAAATGTTTTCTGATCTTTTTCGTGACATACAAAAAACAACTCAGGTAGATATATGATCGACACCCCCCTAGGTTACCTCTTAAGCATAGCGACCATTGCCGCACTCTTTGGTATTTTGGAGCGCTATAAAAAGACAAAAAAACTCTTCTCCTATCTGCCTGCCGTCGTACTGATCTATATGTCAAGTATGCTCTTTGCACAGGCAGGTCTCTGGGAGAGGAACGAACTGCTTGATGGCGCCTATGCCACGGCCAAGAACAACCTGCTTCCGGCTATGCTTTTCCTGATGCTACTGCAAGTCGACCTGCGCCAGTTTGCCCGACTGGGCAAGACACTACTCATCGCCTATACGACCGCTGTCATCTCCATCGGCTCTGCCTTTTTACTCATCTTCTGGCTCTTTAGCTTCAATGCCGATGAGGCTGGCCTCTTTGCCGCACTGGCAGGAAGTTGGATGGGAGGGACTGCCAATATGCTTGCCGTTGGCGCCGCACTTGAGGTCAAAGAGACGATGATGGGTTATGCTTTGGTGACTGATGCGGTCGATTACACCTTTTGGGTAGTACTCTTACTGGCGCTGGTACGCGCGGCACCACGATTTGACCGCTGGACTAAAGCAGTGCAAAGTAATAGTGTCTTCAACGAACTTGGCTGTGCCTGTACCATCGGTCCCAAACGATACTGGCTACTACTCGCCATCTCACTCTTCATCGCGCTGGTAGCACAGATCATCGCCCTACAGTTAGGTGGACTGAGTACGACCACCTGGATGGTCATGCTCGCGACCTTCGCCGGACTGATCGGCGCCTATACACCTCTGGGAAAAGTCAACGGGAGCACCGAGATCGCCTCGACCATGCTGCTGCTGCTCGTCGCCCTCATCGGTTCACGGGCAGACTTCTCCGGCTTTGATGATGTACCGCTCTATCTTTTTGCCGGACTTCTGATCTTGCTCATCCATGGTGCCGTTATGATAGTCGCCGCCAAGCTATTCAAGCTTGACCTCTTTAGCATCGGTATTGCCAGTCTGGCAAATATCGGCGGTGTCGCCTCAGCACCGATCCTTGCAGCGGCTTACGACAAAGCACTCATAGGTGTTGCCGTACTGATGGCGATCATGGGCTACCTCATCGGTACCTTCGGCGGGCTTTTAGTCGGCTATAGCTTACAATGGATAGCGACATGACTATTACCAATATCAGCATCACCTCCGAGTCCATCCCCTTAAAGACACCCTTTATCACCGCTCTTCGCCGTGTCGATGCCGTCATATTTGTGCGGGTACGACTCCATACAAGTGAGGACCTGATCGGGACGGGAGAGGCTCCTCCGACCAAGGCCATCACTGGAGAGGACATCGCGAGTATCACCTCAGCTATTAAAGAGCTCATCGCACCACGACTGCTTCATCAACACCTCTCCTCGATGGATGAGGCACAGAGACTTCTGCATACGAGTTGTAAAGGAAACAGTAGTGCAAAAGCTGCCATCGACATCGCGCTCTATGACCTCTTTTCCCAGAAAAAAGCCCAGCCCCTTTACCGCTATCTCGGCGGTGATCTGCAAAAGCTAACAACGGATGTGACGATCAGCCTGAAGAGACCACAAGAGATGGCAAAAGACGCCCGG
>JAUWRZ010000212.1 GCA_030610325.1 Sulfurimonadaceae bacterium
AAGATCATGCAGCCTCTGGCGATATCACTCGGTTTTGGGCTGCTCTGGGGGACGATCATCAACCTGCTTTATCTTCCGACGCTCTATGCGATGGTGAACAAGATACGTCCAGAACAAGATGAACGTATCGCTGAGAAAACAGAGACAGAGAAGAAAGCGCAGATCTAAAGCTCTTTTTAGAGCTACACTAAAGTCACAGGATAGTAAAATGCATAAAAACAATACCAAGAGGTCTAATGTGAACAAGGTGATGATACTGCTTCTCCTACCACTCTTCTCCCTGATGGCAAAAGAGTACTATGCCAAGGTAGAACCTTATGAGATACGTACCATAGCCTCAAGCGTCTCCGGTCTGGTCACTTATGTCGATGAAGAGAGTGAAGGGCATCAGCTTGGAAAAAAGAGTTATATCGAAATAGATGATGAACTTGATGGTGTGGAGCTGAAGCAGAGTAGTGCGAAGATCGAGCTGCTTCAAAATACCTTGAAGCTGAGCGAAGAGATCGTAGAGAACTATGCGCAGATGCTGGAGAAGAAAGAGCTTAACTATGACCGGGTGAAAGACCTGAAGATCAAATCGACGGTCGAGAAAGACCGTGAGTTTTATGATCTTGTAGCGACTAGAAACCAGTATGTCACCACACAAAAAGAGATGGAGAACCTGAGACTGCAGATCAATGACCTTGAACTGCGTCAGGCCCAGCTCAAACGAAGCATCAAAGACAAACATCTCAGTGCTCCGGGTTTCGTACTTTACCGGCTTATGGTCAAAGAGGGACAGGTAGTGAACCCTGCTACCCCATTAGCTGAGGTGGCTGATATCAAGCGGGCAAAACTGACCATCTATCTTAACGCGGCAGATATGGGTAGTGCAGCCAAAAAAGTCATCTACCTAAACGGTGAGAAAAGCAGCTATAGGATAGACAGACTCTGGAATATAGCCGATGTGACACATATGTCGAGTTATCGGGCTGAGATCGTCATCGAAGCACCTGAACAGTTCTCAAGACTGTTGAAAGTAGAACTTAGAGATGAGTAGAGTGACGACTTGTCCACTGGACTGTTATGATGCCTGCAGCATCGTAGTCGATGATGAGGGAAAGCTTCGCGGTGATAAAGAGCACCCCTATACCGGTGGTTACCTCTGTCCACATCTAAACCATTATGACTCTCATCCTCGTATCATGCAGCCACGTTATAAAGGCGAGACGATCACCATGGATGAAGCGGTAGCCATGCTCTCTGAGAAGTTACGTGCTTGTGCGCCATCGAGTGTCCTGCACTATCGTGGCAGTGGGAACTTCGGGCTGATGCAGCAGGTGACTGACCACTTTTTTACGGGTTACGGTGCGACACTGACCAAAGGATCACTTTGTGATGGAGCAGGGGAAGCGGGGATCCTCGAAGGGCGAGGCAAGAACTACGCCTTATCACCCGAACAGATCGATAAAGCAGAAGTGGTCATCATCTGGGGACGTAATCCTCATGTGACCAATTCGCATATCCTCCCCTTTCTAAAAGATAAGAAGATCATCGTCATCGACCCGGTCCGGACCCGTATGGCAGAGAAGGCCGATCTCTTTTTGCAGATAAAGCCACATGGTGATCTGCAGCTGGCGATGATGCTCTCGCGTTTTATCATGATCGAGGGGCTTGAGGACAAGGAGTTTCTTGAAGAGTTCGCCGAAGAGTATGAGGACTTTTATGAGTTGACACAGACCATACGGATCAAGGCTGCATTGGAGGAGATAGACCTGACCCTTGGTGATATCGGCAATGTCCTGGAACTCATACGTGGTAAGCGGACGGTCATCCTTACTGGAGTGGGTATTCAAAAGTACCGTGACGGTGCGGATGTGATCCGTGCTATCGATGCCATAGGAGTCATCCTTGGGCTGCATGGGAAAGAGGGGTGCGGAGTCAGTTTTCTGGGCAGTTCATCAGAAGGTATAGAGACGCCATTTGATGTCAAGGCCAAGCGTATACCCAAGGTCACCGCAGACTTTTCAGCTTATGAGATGGTCTTTATCCAAAATGCGAACCCATTAAACCAACTTCCTGATACGGGGCGTGTCATCGAAAGATTGGACGCTGTCAGTGAGGTCGTCTATTTCGGCCTTTATGAGAACGAGACCTCACAGCGCGCAGATCTGGTCATACCGGCGAAGACATTTCTGGAGAAGAGCGATATACGTACTTCTTACGGACATGATGCACTGGCTAAGATGCCGAAGATCATGGAAGCTGTTGCGGGTATTAGCGAGTATGAACTGGCAGAAAGGTTGTGCAGGGAGTTTGCTATAGAGCTCAGAGATGAGGCAGCCTATCTTGAGCACTTCGCCTCTTTTGGTGAAGAGAGAGATGGCATCACTAAAGTAAAAGGACGTAGTCCGATCCCTTATGAAGAGGGCTTTGAGACTGATGATGATCAGTTCCTTTTTCTTGAAGAGATCGATCTTGACGCAGATATGGAGAACGATATGTTTCTCATCACGGCAAAAAGTCCCAAGAGCCTCAACTCACAGTTTACGAATGAGTCCTATGTCTATGTACATCCTCAGACTGGCTTTCTCGATGGCCAGCAGCTTCGTATCGTATCGGAGACCGGAAGTGTCGAACTGACTGCGAAACATGATATCAGACTGCGTCAGGACTGCCTTCTTATCTACTCGGGAACACCGGGCGTCAACTATTTGACACCTGCGAAATTGAGTTATGAGGGTGAGAACGCCATCTATCAGGAAAATAAAGTAAAGGTAGAAATATGTTAAAAGCATTAGATCAGCAGTATGTCCTTCCGACCTATGCCCGTAGAGACATCAGTTTTGTCTCCGGCAACAGTGCCACTCTAAAAGATGATAAAGAGAAGAGCTATATCGACTTTACCTCCGGTATCGGGGTCGTAAGTGTCGGACATGGAAATGCTAATGTAAGTAAAGCTATCTGTGATCAGGTCAGTAAGATAACGCATACCTCCAATCTCTACATGATAGAGCCACAGGCAGAGTGTGCCCGTCGCATCGTAGAGCAGAGTGGTTACGATATGAAGTGCTTCTTCGGAAACAGTGGAGCCGAAGCCAATGAAGGTGCTATCAAGATCGCCCGTAAGTATGGTGAAGTCAATGGTGAACCAAAACTTTACAAGATAATCACACTTGAACACTCCTTTCATGGCCGCACGATCACAACGGTCAAAGCGACAGGGCAGGAGTCGATGCATAACTATTTCGGTCCTTTTCCTGATGGTTTTGTCTATGCTAAAGATATGGATGCGATAGAGGGCCTTATTGATGATCATACCGTCGCAGTGATGATAGAGCTTGTCCAGGGTGAGGGTGGTGTACAGCCGCTGGAGCGTGAAAAGGTAAAAGCGCTCTCAAGCATGCTTAAAAGCAGAGACGTCCTGCTTATCGTCGATGAGGTACAGACCGGTGTCTACCGTACCGGTGAGTTTCTGGCATCGAACCTTTACGAGATCGAACCTGACATCATCACACTGGCCAAAGGGCTTGGCGGTGGTGTTCCTATCGGTGTCGTGATGACATCGAAAAAAGATGTCTTAAGTGCAGGTGACCACGGCTCTACATTTGGTGGAAACTATCTTTCTACGGCTGCGGCTAATGCAGTATTGGATGAACTTGAGGCGTATAAAGAGAGTGGTACACTTGATGAGATGTTCATCTACTTTGAGCAGGCGCTTCAGCACTTCTACGAGACACGCCGTTTTCTCTTTACCGGAAGTGTAGGGTTTGGCATGATGCGTGGGCTTCGTGTGAAGAACGCGAAGACGTTGAGTGCGATCATCGACAATGCCCATAAAGAGGGACTACTGGTACTTAAGGCGGGACGAAACACCCTGCGTTTTCTACCGCCACTGACTATCACAAAGGATGAGATCGATGAAGGTTTTGACCGCCTCGCTCAAGCTGTCGCTTCTCTCTAGCCTCATAGTCGCCTCGCTGGGTGCGCAGGAATCGGATGTACTCTCTACCGAGACAGAGTCGCAGAGTCAAACGGAAGTAGGAGAGTCACTTGAAGGCTACCTTTCAGGACTGAAACGTCAGGAGTTTGAGTACGACTATCTGAAAGTCGAAGAAGATAGTGCCAAACTGCGTGATCTCTGGATCCAGCCGATCCGGTTGAACTATTCGTTATCGAGACAAGATATGTTCAATGAACTTGGTGCCCCTGAGACACAGGGCCAAAACGCTGCCATCACGATCGATCAGCCCATCTTTCAAAGCGGGGGGATCTTTTTTGGGGTCAAGTACGCTAATGCATCGCGTGAGTTCTCCAATTACTCTATCGATCAGCAAAAACGCATGATGATAAAGCAGGCGGTAGAACTGCTGATGCAGATCAAACAGTCAACACTGACGATAGAACGGCAGCAGCTGCAGATCGACAACTCCGAGATCAATCTGGAGCAAAAACGTGAGCAGTACCTTAACGGACAGCTTGACTCGGGCTTTTTGAACAATGCGATCATAGAGAAGAACGTCGTCACGCAGTCACTCTATGACCTTGAGACGAACAGAGAACGCCTGGTCTCCAAGTTTGAGAGCATCAGTGATCTCGATCATACAGAGGCGAAGATACCGCATCTGAGCTTTTTGGATGAGCAGCAATTCTTAGAGAACAATATAGA